>CANBYN010000024.1 GCA_947373615.1 Burkholderiaceae bacterium
GAGCTAAACGGCCTATTGCACGGAAGATTTCCTGCATCGCTGGAGCTTGTCCAATGATCTCATCGGTATCTTGTCTCCAGGCGGTTAATTCCTTAGTGTCAGAGCTATTACGAATACCCTGCTCTACAGCACGATGAATCAACTCAACCGCTTTTTCTACATCAAATGGTTTGGTGAGATATTCAAATGCGCCACCCTGGAAAGAAGAAACAGCAGAATCCAAATCAGAGTATGCCGTCATGATAATGACTGGCAAATTAGGATGGCTAGCTTTTACATGTTGCAACAAATCTAAACCATTTCCTCGAGGCATGCGAATATCCGAAATCAGAACCTGTGGCGATTCTTTTTCTAGTGCATTGAGAACATCGTTTGGATTAGAGAAACTCTTATGCGGAATATTTTCCCGCGCTAAGGCTTTTTCCAACACCCAACGAATGGATTGATCATCGTCGACGATCCAGATTGGTTTCATGATGCTTTCTCCTGCCTACGGTATGGAATTTGAATGTGAAAATCGGTGCGTCCAGGACGACTATCGCAAGCAATAAAGCCCTGATGCTGTTGAACAAAAGTCTGTGCCAAAGTAAGGCCGAGGCCACTACCCCCTTCTCGACCTGAAACCAAGGGGAAAAAGATGCGTTCAGCAATTTCTTCGGGGATACCTGGTCCGTTATCAATCACATGCAGATCCATCGCTAACTTATAGCGTTGCTTGGCGATTGTGACAGAGCGAGCTATACGGGTCTTTAATTCAATTTGGGCCACACCTAATTGAATCTCTTCAGAGAGAGCCTGCGCTGCGTTATGCACAATATTTAAGACGGCCTGAATCAACTGCTCGCGATCCCCCAATACATCCGGCAAACTAGTGTCATAGTTTCGAATAATGCGAAGCCCCTTGGGAAACTCTGCCAAAACTAAACTACGCACACGTTCTAGCGCTTCATGCACGCTAAAGGACTCCATCACATGAGCCTTTCTATGCGGCGCCAATAGCCGATCAACCAATGTTTGCAGGCGATCAGACTCCTTAATGATGACTTGCGTGTATTCACGCAATTCTTTACCGGGGAGCTCAAACTCTAATAACTGAGCTGCTCCACGAATACCACCTAGTGGATTTTTAATCTCATGCGCTAAATTGCGCATTAATTGCTTATTAGCTTCTACTTGTTGCGTAACTCGCTCATCACGTTCACTACGCAATTGCTGGTCAATAGGGAACCACTCCATCATGATCAAAGCGGAAGCTTCAAGCGCCGCTATAACAATGTGAGCTGGAATAGAGTCCTGATGAATACTCCCTGGTAAGGAATGCAAAACCATCTCTTGGCGTTGAGCCAAGACATGACCGAGTTTCACCTCAGAAATCATGCCATTTAAAGCTTTGTTATCGCCAAATAAATCATGAACTGATTGACCCTCAAGAGATTTACGGGAAAGATCTAAAGCTGCTTCTGCAGCTGGATTCACATACACCAATTGTTGGCTCTCAGCCTCAAACACCACGATGGCATTAGGCATTTGATCAAGCAATGTCGGAAAAAAAGGAGCAGCCGAAGCTGCTCCCTTGAACGAATTGCGCAACAGATCTGCGCTCAAGTTCTTTCCTTCGCTTACAGGGAGTAATACATATCAAATTCGATTGGATGAGTTGTCATACGGAAACGCGTGACATCTTCCATTTTCAAATTGATATAGGCATCAAGCATGGACTCAGTGAATACACCACCGCGAGTCAAAAATTCACGATCCTTATCCAAGGATGCTAAAGCTTCTTCCAAGCTTGCACAAACAGTTGGGATCTTTGCATCTTCTTCTGGTGGCAAGTCATACAAGTTTTTATCAGCAGCTTCGCCTGGGTGAATCTTGTTCTGCACACCATCTAAACCAGCCATCATTAATGCAGAGAAGCAAAGGTATGGATTGGCCAATGGATCGGGGAAGCGAGTCTCAATTCTACGACCCTTAGGATTTGGGACATGTGGAATGCGAATTGAGGCAGACCGGTTGCGTGCGGAGTAAGCCAATTTAACAGGAGCTTCAAAGCCTGGAACCAAACGCTTGTAAGAGTTAGTGCCTGGATTGGTAATTGCGTTTAATGCCTTAGCATGCTTGATGATCCCGCCGATGTAGAACAAGGCGAACTCAGATAAACCAGCATAACCATTACCAGCAAATAAGTTCTCGCCGTTTTTCCAAATTGATTGGTGAACGTGCATACCAGAACCGTTATCACCAACTACTGGCTTAGGCATAAAAGTTGCCGTCTTTCCATAAGCGTGAGCAACGTTTTGAACTACATACTTTTGCCAAATAGTCCAGTCAGCGCGTTGTACTAATGTACTGAACTTGGTGCCCAATTCATTTTGACCTTGGCCAGCAACCTCATGGTGATGCACTTCAACTGGAATACCTAATGATTCGAGAATCAGACACATTTCTGAACGCATATCTTGGAATGTATCTACTGGAGCTACTGGGAAATATCCACCCTTTTTACCGGGACGGTGACCTGTGTTTCCACCTTCGATTTCTGCAGCTGAAGACCATGGCGCTTCTTCGGAATCAATTTTCACGAAACAGCCCTGCATATCGGCTCCCCAACGCACGCCGTCAAAAATAAAGAATTCTGGTTCTGGGCCGAAGTAAGCGGCATCACCAAGGCCAGTACTCTTTAAGTAGGCTTCAGCACGTTTACCGATTGAGCGTGGATCACGGTCATAACCCTTACCGTCAGCTGGCTCAATCACATCGCAAGTCAACACTAAAGTTGGCTCTTCATAGAATGGATCGATATAAGCAGCTGTTGGATCCGGCTTGAGTAACATGTCGGATGCCTCAATCCCCTTCCAGCCAGCAATAGAGGAACCGTCAAATGCATGGCCACTCTCAAATTTGTCTTCGTCAAAAGCAGAGATCGGAACTGTCGTGTGCTGCTCCTTACCCTTTGTATCTACAAAGCGGAAATCAACGAAAGTACATTCTTTCTCTTTAACTAACTTCATCACATCGGCGACGGTTTTCGTCATGCAAATCTCCTCTATTAACTAAACTTGGAATTCAAACTTAAGGCATACACTTTTGTTCATTCTAGGCACCACACATGCCAAATAGATGTATGTAATTTACTGAAGGGAACAAGAGTTAATGATCATTATTGCACTAATTGAGTGCTCAATTATCGGTATTATAGCTAAAAAATAGTGATTTGCACCTTTTTAGTGCAGATAAGGACTAAATGATATCGTGGATTTCATAACCCAAATCTTGGGTACCAGTTCGCAAGGCTATCCATGCACTTTCAAGCAAATTTGCGTTACCTTTTATACCCAATTCGATATGGCGCTCAGAGTAAACGCCACCCTTAGTGGCATCCCCAACTGACGGAAGACTAAAGACCTTCACACCAGGAAAATTTGCCTCTATACGCTCCATTAAGGGAGTTAAAGTTGACTCTATCCCTTTGGGAATAATAAAACTTTGCTCCGCCCAATTTTCTTGGTGGAAAAGACCTTTGTAGTGAGTGTCTAAACACCAGGCCATCATTGGGGCAGCCATTACTGGAAACCCAGGAACAAAATGATGCTCTTTAATCCGAAAGCCAGGAATTTGATTATATGGATTGGGAATAATGTCACTTCCAATTGGAAACTCACCCATCTTGAAGCGATGCTGGTTTTCGGGAGTATGCAAATCAGCCTTAATAGGATCACCCTCAGCCATCGACTGAATGCGCCCAGCAATAAGCTCTTGGGCGGTAGGATGCAGTTGTGTGTTTGTCCCCAGCGCTAGGGCTGCACATTGACGAGTATGGTCATCCGGTGTTGCGCCAATTCCACCAGTACTAAACACAACATCGCCAGTCGCAAAGCTATCTTTCAAGGTGGCGGTAA
This sequence comes from Burkholderiaceae bacterium, assembly GCA_947373615.1. Lineage (GTDB taxonomy): Bacteria > Pseudomonadota > Gammaproteobacteria > Burkholderiales > Burkholderiaceae > Polynucleobacter. The sequence goes on from CANBYN010000024.1 coordinate 3,900, forward strand.
TTTGCTCAGGATTATCAGCAATATATTTGGCCCAAGCAAGACTTAAGCCACGCTCGTTAAGCAACTCAATCAACTTACTTAGATGTTTATCTTGACGACGACCCGATAAAATTTCATCACCAATTACGATCAAACCAAAACGGCGATGCATTTTAGAAGGATCTACTATTTCAACTTTTTTTATTGCATCAACCATGGTAAGGGAGCTCCATATCCAATACGCGCGATTGCACTGTTAAGGCTTTATCCAACTCTTCTTGCCTTAACTCTTTCAAAGCATCCAAAAGGAAATGGCTAAACCAAAGAGCTGCAAATACAAAAATTAAAGAGTAAATCCAAAGAGCCACAAAACTCACAATTGGGAACAAAATCAAAGCCAATGCTGAAGTTGCCCAAAAGAATGTGGGTACCGCACCGAGCATACCCGAGGCAATCCCCATGCCCAGTAAAGACCAACGATATTTCGCCAATAAAAGATCCCGCTCTTGTGCGCTAGCATGCTTTGCCAACACATCATAAGACATCAGGCGCATAGTTAACCAACCCCAAAGTAAAGGTGGCAAAACAGCCACTAATGGTGGAATCCACCAAACTGGAAGCGTCAGCATCACTAAGGCCAAGCAAATCAATGCAGACCACAAGGTATATATCAAACTACTAAACAGACCGCCACCGCGCTTGCATTCCAAATCTTGATACTGAATTTGCTTGGCGACTATATTCACAATCGCTGGCACGGTAGAAAAGGCGATGAATACTAATAAGCTAATAGTGATCAAAGGAATGATGAGCATCACAAAAAATAATGGTGCTATCCAAGCTCTGGCATTTTCAAAGCCCGCCCAAATTAATCCTTCCTGTATCCAACTAGTAAACATGGAGGTTGTCAGAAAAATACTTAGGGCTTCAAGAGCTGGAGTCCAAGTTAGCCAGATAAGGCATCCCCATAAGACTGAGACAATTAAAAAAGGTCGCAGACTAAGCCATAACATCCGTGGATGCATCGATCCCACTAAAGCCAGACCGAACGATTTGATTACTTGCTGCAATCCAACCATAAAACTCCTAATTAATACCTGAAGGTATATTTACTTTGGCAATAATTCTTTTACTGCATGCGCAATGCCCTGCCACTGCTGAGTAAGTATATTTTGCGAGACATTTAAGCCTCGCACGCCAGTGGGATAGATCTCTTTAGGAAATATCGCAGTCTTAAACATCATATCCCACCAAGGAAACAAAATCCCAAAATTGCATCCACCCAGGACACCAGGCTTACCGATAGCTTCATGACCGTATCCCGCCGCATGATGCATGCGATGGTACATCGGAGATATCAAGAAATATCTAGCCCCACTAAGATGCACTTTGATATTGGCATGCTGCCAGCTCTGAATAAATTGACTGAGCGCTATAAGTGCAATAAATTGTCCAGGAGAAACTCCGAATAACAGTGCGAAGAATGCAAGCACTATTGCACGCATGGTGTCATCAATAATGTGGTTACGGTTATCTGACCATGCCGTCATCACTGTTTGGCTATGGTGTAATGCATGTAACTGCCACCACCAACTAAACGAGTGGGCAGCACGATGGTAGAAATAGTCAACCAAGTCAAGCAAGATTAGGTAAATCAGGAAACTTACTACTGGAATTGAAGTGACACCTGGCCACCATGACTCAACATTAAAGCGGTCGAAGCGGAAATCATGCAAGATAGAATCAATTTCAAAAAAGAATCCAGATAGGCATACAAACACCAGTCCATGAAATATTCCAAGGCGATGAAATAAGGTATAGAGCACATCGGCGCGACTAGATTTAGCAAAACTTTCTTGGGCTTCAGCAGGAGCTAAGCGCTCCCATGTTCTGAGAACAAAAATGATCAGAAAAATTTGAATGCAACCAAACAAAAACCAATCAATACCGTCAAATACATCTTCAGCCCAAGCCATCAAATCAAATTGATACAAGAACGGACCGACAATGTGCGAGAAGACCCATTCCTGAACACTGCCATAGACATTTGAAATTGCATAGATAATGGCGCTGAGATCCATGCTTTATTTTGACAGATCTGTAGATTTTTTGGACGCAATCGAATCTTTAGGAATTAAGCCGAAGCAAAAGCCGCGTTCCTTCAGATTCAGAATCAACTGCTCGAGCACGGCAGGCGCCCAAGGATCCTTTCGAGACCAAATACCCAGATGTGCCATGGTGATGTCACCATCTTTAATCTCTCGACTTGCTTTATCTAATAGCGCACTATTGGGATGCTTTTCAGAATTAAGCTCGTCACCCAAAAAACCTGCTGGTGCCCAGCCAACGTGCTGATAACCACACATATCACCTATCCGAATTAAAGTCGGAGATGTTTTGCCACCAGGGGCACGCCAAATCTTTTGTAGGGATTGGCTTGTCATCTCTTGGAAGCGCTGATCAACGCGGCGGATCTGTTTGCACATAGTCGCTTCGTTATACAACACAGTCTCCCCTGCCTTTGATCCAAATTGCGGCTTTTCAAAAACCTGTCCTTTGGGACCATCCTTTACAAAGTAATCATGATCGTAGGTATGACTGCCAAAGTGATGTCCCTCCTTAGCCAATTCCTGCCAAAAAGGCTTCCATGACTCATCCAATGCAAAGTCGCCGCGAAACGTTTTTTCATTGGCCAAAAAGAAAGTCGCTTTAATATCTTGTCGCTTCAAAATTTCTGCCACCTTTTGAGCTACCGACATATTACCGGTGTCAAAGCTTAAATAAACCGTTTTACTGCAATTTGCTGACTGAGCAACAGTCGCCGATGAAATGCCAAATGAAAAACAGCCGAGCGTGAGCGCGGCTGTGAAGTGAATAATGTTATTTCGCTTCATTTATTGATTTCCTTTACTCCCATGAGGCTCTTGGATAAAAGAAGACACCATGAGGAGACTTTCCGACTGGAATCACTTCAACTAATTTCATCGATGGAATATCAATGATGCCCACCTTTTTAGCAAAGCGGAATGTTACCCACATGGTTTTGCCATCAGGCGTGATTTCCATATCATCAGGGCCAGAAGGAAGGCTAGTGATATCGCCAACCTTCTCTAAGGTTTGCATATCAATCAAGCTAATGGAAGAAGCAATGCGGTTGCTTACAAAGACATGCCGCTTGTCACCCAAGGGACGGAAGTTATGAGCTCCTTTGCCCGTGTAAATACGCTTTACCTCTTTGCGATTTTTCCAATCGATAACCTGCACATTGTCTTCGCCGGTAATACCGAGTAAGAGATATTGATCTCCAGGAGTCATCCACACACCAGCAGGCACTTTCGCTGTAGGCATAATCCAAAGTACTGTTTGGGTTTCTAAATCAACTGCAGCAAGCTGACTTGAATCTTGCAAAGTGATAAAAGCAATTTTGCTGTCTGATGTGAAGGCAATATGACTTGGCGTCTTGCCTAATTTAATGGTCTTAGCCAATTGCAGATCAGTACCATTGGCTGCATAAATATCAACCCGATCCAAGCGATTGCCGTTTACCACGAACCATTTACGATTTGGAGAATAGCCAATTTGATATGGATCGATGATGTTGGGTAAGTGCCCCGTTATCTCACCAGTAATGGGATCCATCAAAACAACATTATTGCCAGCTGCATTTGCAACCAATAGGGTTTTCTGATCTGGAGTCATCATCAAGTGATGCGGCTCTTTGCCCACAGGAAAAGTCTTAACGACTTTATGGGTTGTCATATCAATCAAACTTACAGAAGCTTCACCAGAATTGAGGATCACCGCTAATTTAGGCTGAGTGTTTGCTGAACCCGCAGACTGAGAAACCCCTAAAGGAGAGCCTGAATTCGAGGTGGTTTGTGCCAGCAGGAAAGTGCTTGGGAGGGCGCTGAGTAAAGCTGAAACCGCAATAATGAGAATGGTTCTAGATATTGTGAATTTGTACATACCTATATTGTAAGCAAAGCAGAGAATCAAAAGACCCCTAAATATTGGAGGATTTGACCTATCGCAAGCTAGCCAAAACTTTTTCAAGGCGTTTTAAAGATACTGGTGTTGGGGTTTTCAGCTCTTGAGCATACAAGGCCACTCTCAACTCTTCCAATTGCCAGCGAAAATCAACTAAAGCCTGATCTTCAGTCATAGCGTAAGCCGCTACACCTTTACTACCCTGCATCAGCTTTTGCCATGGCCTTGCCACAGACTCCCAGTCTTTTTGACATTGCGCATCCCTTGATGAATTGGTTCGCATCTTATCAATTCGCATTGCAATTGCTTTGAGATATCGTGGCAAATGGACCAATTGCGCATAAGGTATATCCGCGACAAATTTAGGGAAAATGAGTCCTTGTATTTGGAATTGAATATCTGCATACGCAGTTGGTGAAGCGGCTTTGGCTTGGGCCATCTTCTTTTGCAGATCAGCATAAGCCTGCAAGGCAGACAAAGCATGGCGAGCAATTTCCTGTGCAATGAGCGCTAACCTTGGTTTACCCGCTTGCATTCTTTCAGAAAATTGCTCTGCGTTATTAGGTAAAGGCTCACCCATAAATGCACGTTCAATCGAGAGATTAATAATCTGCTCAATTAAGTCTTCCACCGAACCTACATTAATAAACAGCAAGCCAAGCTCACGAACGCCTGGTAATTGCTTTTGCAAGGCCTTCAGCGTATCTTTATTGCCCAAGGAAAATAATCGTCGCAATCCTTGCGAATGTTGCTTACGAGCTTCATGTAAATCATCGAAGACTTCAAGATCACAAAAATCCCCGCGATCAATTAATGCTGGATATCCAAACAGAGTCTTATTTCCCTTCTGGATCTCTAGCGTCTCAGGCAACTCACCAAACTCCCAGGTGCTATAACCACCCAGCTTTACCTGTCTGGCTTGATCCAGTTTATTAGGCATTGTATTTTCTGGGACGATTGGCTCAATACCCAACTCTGTCTGAGCCACCTCCTGAGCAACCGCCTGAAAGGCATTACGCGCAGTTTGTCCATATTCCGAACGCAAGCGTGCTAAATTGCGCTCTACCTCTAATTGACGACCATGCTCATTAATCAAGCGAAAGTTCATCGATGAGTGAAGCGGCAATGCTTCAGGTCTAAAGTCGGTTCGCTTAATTTCTAGTCCGCGTTCTTTGCGAATGTCATCAATCAGATTATCGAGAAATTCGCCCACTCCAAACTGATTAGACTCAAGCTTTCTCTCTAAATACGATTTAGCGTATTCAGGCAAAGGTACACAATGCCGTCTGAGCTTTTGTGGCAACGTCTTAAGAAGTAAAAGAATTTTTTCTTCACACATCCCCGGCACCAACCATTCACAACGGCGACCATCCACTTGATTGAGTTGTGCCAACGGCACCACCAAGGTCACACCATCTTTGGGGCTACCTGGCTCGAAGTGATAGGTCAAGTTAAGTTCAGCACCACCCACTTTCATTACCTTAGGGTAACGGTCGACCGTAATGCCTGCTGCTTCATGACGCATGAGGTCGACCTTTTCAAGGCGAAGTTGTGTATCAAGGTCAGGAGACTTTTTAAGGTAAATCTTGAGATCTTCTCGACTGCAAATCCCATTTGGAATGTGTGATTCATAAAAAGCTAAGAGCAAATCGTCATCGACCAAGACATCCGGCCTGCGCGAACGATGCTCAAGGGCTTCAATTTCTTTGATAAGGCGGCGGTTATGCCAAAAGAAATCAAACAATTTGGGATATTTTTTCCTCGCATCAGCCTCGGTTTCCCGTTGCAATGCTGGCGTATCCATGCGCCCAAACATTTCTTCCTGAACTAATGCTTGGCGAATAAATAACTCGCGCGTTTCATCAAAGTTATGGGGTTCAAAACGTACGCGGCGACCATGGTAAATTGGCAAGCCGTAAAGAGTGCCGCGCTCAAATGCCATAACCTCACCCTGGCGGCTATCCCAAAATGGATCACTTAAAGACTTAATGAGTCGATGGGCAGCAACCCGCTCAACCCATTGCGGTTCGATCTTGGCAATCGTGCGCGCATACATACGATTGGTCTCTTGTAGCTCTCCCGCCAAAATCCAAGCGCCCGCCTTTTTTCCAATAGTTGATCCTGGCCAGATAAATGGACGAATACCACGTGCGCCGACATAGCCACCCATCTTGCTATTGCGATCTTGGGATTTTTCGTCTTCCTCTTTTTTGGCAACATAACCGAGCAGGCCAGTTAGAAGCGAGAGATGAACTTGCTCGTAAGTTGCAGGAAGTTCATTTTCCCTCCAACCTTTTTCACCAAGCATCGTATGCAACTGACCGTGAACATCACGCCACTCTCGCAGACGGCGAGGTGACAAGAATTTAGTTTTGCATAAGTTTTCTAACTGTCGATTGCTATGTTTATGTTGCAAGGCATCTTGATACCAGTTCCATAGCCTTACAAAACTCAGAAACTCAGAACGGTCATCAGCAAACTGCAGGTGGGCTTGATCGGCAGCGGCCGCCTGATCCATTGGCCTATCACGGGGATCTTGCGTTGCCAATGCCGAGGCAATGATCGTGACTTCCTTTAAGGCATTCTGTTCTTTGGCAGCCAACAACATTCTGCCAATACGCGGATCTAAAGGCAGATCAGCCAGTTGCTTACCTATGAACGTTAACTTAAAACTATTGTTTAGATCCTTACTATCACCCGATTGAGCATCATCAAATTCAATGGCGCCTAATTCATCAAGAAGCTGAACCCCATCTGCAATGGCTCGACCCAAAGGTTTATCTATAAATGGGAAATTCTGAATCTTGGGTAAACGCAAAGAACTCATGCGAAGTAGAACTGCTGCTAAAGAACTGCGCAAAATTTCCGGATCGGAAAATTTGGGTCGTCCTTGATAGTCTTGATCGCTATATAAGCGAACACAGATACCATCCGATACGCGACCGCAGCGCCCCGCCCTTTGGTTTGCAGCCGCTTGGGAGATAGGCTCAATTTGTAATTGCTCTACCTTATTACGGTAGGAGTAGCGCTTAACCCTTGCTAGGCCACTATCAATAACATAGCGAATATTAGGAACTGTTAATGAGGTCTCAGCAACGTTGGTTGTCAGGATGATGCGTCGGCCATTGCCAGGACTAAAGACTCTCTCTTGCTCGGCAACCGACTGACGAGCAAATAAACTCAAAATCTCCGGGTGAAAACGTTGCTGCAGCACATGGTCTTTGCGCAATGTTTCTGCGCAATCTCGTATCTCTCGCTCTCCAGGGAGAAATACCAACACATCTCCAGCACCTGCAGCGCCTTCGCGCCACAAACTGGCAATCTCTTCAGTTACTGCATCTGGAATTTCTTTGGCAGTTTTAGATTCTTTTTTGCCATCAGGCTTAGCGTCAGGCTCAAGCGGAGAATAGCGTTGCTCCACAGGAAATAATCGACCGCTTACTTCAATAACTGGGGCTACCTTGCCATTAAGAGTGAAGTGCTCAGAAAACCGTTGAGCATCTATAGTGGCAGAGGTGATGATGAGTTTGAGATCTTGTCGTTTGGGTAGCAACTGTCGTAAGTAACCCAATAAGAAATCAATATTGAGACTGCGCTCATGAGCCTCATCGATGATCAGGGTATCGTAAGCACGTAACTGAGGGTCGCGCTGAGTCTCCGCCAGCAAGATGCCGTCCGTCATCAACTTAATAGAAGCAGATTGACTGGTCTTGTCTGCAAAACGAACTTGATAGCCAACATCTTGACCAATTGGTGAGCCTAACTCTTGGGCAATTCTCTTCGCTGTTGCAGTGGCTGCGATGCGCCGAGGTTGAGTATGCCCAATCAACTTACCGCCATTGATCGTCCCTCGGCCGAGATCTAAACAGATTTTCGGCAATTGAGTCGTTTTACCTGATCCTGTTTCGCCACAAACAATGATCACCTGGTGCCTCTGCAAGGCCTCCTTGATCAGCTGACGCTGACCAGAGACTGGCAATTCCTCTGGAAAGCGAATTTCTAGCTTGCGTGAGGTGTTGGAAGCAAGCACAGGCTTGGTCATTGCTTTGGGTTTTTGTTGGTTTATGGGCTCTTGCACCCTATAATTTTCTCACTATGCCAACAAATGCACCGAACTTGACCCCAAACTCCGAAGAATCTACCTCTAACTTCCCTTTCGTAGGATGGTTGCGCGACGTTGCACCTTATATTCATAGCTTTCGCGAAAAGACCTTTGTCATCGCCTTTGCCGGTGAGCTCGTTCAAGAAATTGGCCTTGAGAATCTGATTGAAGATATCGCGATGTTGCATGCTATGGGCATGAGGATCGTCTTGGTTCACGGCATCCGCCCACAAATTGAAGAGCAGCTCACGCTGCGCAAAATTAAGAGCAAGTTTGGAAAGAGTGCCTTGCACAGCTTCAGGATTACTGATGCTGCCGCCCTAGAGTGCGTTAAAGAAGCGGCCGGTGAGCTACGCCTTGATATCGAAGCGGCTTTTAGCCGGGGCTTGCCTAATACTCCAATGGCAGGATCGCGCATATCAGTTATTTCAGGAAACTTTATTACTGCAATGCCTGTGGGCGTGGTCGAAGGAATTGACTACATTCACACTGGCCTTGTGCGTAAAGTGGATTCCACCTCCATTAAATTATCCTTAGATAGCAACAAGATCGTGCTTCTCTCACCTTTGGGTTTTTCGCCAACTGGACAAGCGTTCAATTTAGCTTATGAAGATGTTGCCGCATCTACTGCTGCCGCCCTCAAAGCAGATAAGCTGATTTTCTTAAGTCCCTACGATGGACTAAAAGATTCTGAAGGCGATTTCATTACCGAGCTCTCTTTGCCGCAACTACTAGACTATGTAACGCAAAATAATGAGATCGATTTAGGCATGAGGAGTCTACTCAATATTGCTAGCAAAGCTATTCGGGCTGGCGTTAGCCGAGTACATTTTCTACCATGCAATCAGGACGGGGCTCTCTTGGAGGAGCTCTTTACCCATGATGGTATTGGCATGATGCTAGCCTCATCCGACATCGAGAATTTGCGTGAGGCCAATCAAGATGATGTTGGTGGCATTTTGCAGCTGACCATGCCATTGGAAGAAGAAGGGATCTTAGCAGCTCGAGGACAAGATGTGATAGAGCGCGATATCCATCGCTTCTCTGTAATTGAACATGACCGCGTTCTCTTTGGCTGTGCAGCCCTCTTCCCTTTCCCCAATGGTGTGGGTGAATTAGCCTGCCTAGCTGTTGATCCTGATGTTCAAGGCTCTGGTGATGGCGAGCGCCTTCTCAAGCGTATTGAAATGCGCGCCAAACAAGAAGGCATCAAAAAATTATTTGTGCTCACTACGAGAACAGAGCATTGGTTCTTAAAACGCGGCTTTAAACGGGCATCAGTAGATGACCTGCCTGAAGAAAGAAAACAAATTTATAACTGGGATCGCAAGTCCATGGTTTTAACTAAAGATTTATAAGAAAGGCATTACAGATGGCACGCATGGTTCAATGCATCAAACTCAACAAAGAGGCTGAAGGAATGGATTTTGCTCCCCTCCCAGGCGAGCTCGGCAAAAAGATTTGGAATCAGGTATCTAAAGAAGCTTGGGCTGCCTGGT
>CANBYN010000025.1 GCA_947373615.1 Burkholderiaceae bacterium
CGACTTCTTAGCCGCAAACCCATCGGCCTCATATTCATGCTTACGTGATGCTAAGCTACCTAAAGGTGTAAAGAAAAAACTAAACACAGGTGATACAAGTATAAATAGCGCTAATGCCAATCCACCGTTATAGCCATTTAGGCTGGGAAGGACTCCTAGATCAGTATAAAACCAAACCTTAGTGCTGATCCACCCTAGTAAAGCGAACATTGCGAAGCTCAAGGCAAATGAAACTAACAGACGCTTGCGAATATGATTGCACTTAAAATGACCAAGTTCATGAGCAAGCACTGCCTCGACCTCGCCAGGATTTAGCTTCTCAATTAATGTGTCAAAGAATACGATGCGTTTTGCTTTGCCCATCCCAGCAAAAAATGCATTGCCATGAGCACTACGTTTGCTCCCATCCATTACAAATAACCCTTGACTAGCAAAGTCACAACGTGCGAGTAAAGCTTCAATTTGGGTTTTTAATGGACCCTCTTCAAGGGCTGTAAACTTATTAAATAATGGCGCAATAAAAGTGGGGAAAATCCACTGCATTAATAGGCTAAATATTGTGAGAACAGCCCAAGCCCAAAGCCACCATAAATCTCCAGTCTTGACCATGAGCGTCAGGATGATCCAAAGGAGTGGAACGCCAATCACTACGCCTAGAGCTAGACCCTTAAACATGTCCATGAAGAATAGTTTTTTGCTCATGCGGTTAAATCCAAAACGCTCTTCAAGATGAAACTGCTTATACCAAGTGAAAGGAAGGTCAATGATCCCAGAGATTATGACAACTGAAGCTAGTAAGGCGATTTGCTGAGCAATGCCTTCACCTAAAAGCTGCAACAAGGAATAATTGAGAATTTCTAGACCACCTAATAAAGTAAAGCCAATTAAAATGATGGCGCTGACCCCATTTTCTAAAATACTTAGGCGAAGCTTAGCGATTGTGTAGTCGGCTGCTTTTTGATGTTCAGCTAAGGTGACCTTTTCGGCGAATTCAGCTGGCACGGTATTGCGATGCTGAGCTACATACCGAATTTGACGTTGGGACAGCCAGTGGCGTAAGCCAAAACTAGCAATAAAAGCGATTAGAAAAATAATTGTGAAGGTCATGAGATCATTATAGATATGAGCGAACAAACAACCACAACAGCAGTTAAGCCGGCACCAGCCAATGAGCACCTAATTTGGGTTGATATGGAGATGTCAGGTCTAGATCCAGAAACCGAGCGAATTTTGGAAATTGCCATCATTGTGACTGATGCCCATCTCAATACCATTGCCACTGCTCCAGTTTGGGTAGTCCATCAGGACGACGCATTATTAGATGCCATGGACGCTTGGAATAAGGGCACCCATGGGCGGTCTGGACTCATTGATAAGGTAAAGACCTCTACTATGGATGAGGCAGTCGTGGAGGCTGAATGTATTGCTTTTCTGAAGAAATATATTAAGCCAGGTATTGCGCCAATGTGTGGGAACTCCATTGGTCAAGATAGGCGCTTTATGGCCAAATATATGCCAAATCTAGAGGCGTATTTTCATTATAGAAATGTTGATGTTTCCACCTTAAAGGAATTATGTAAACGTTGGCATCCGGAATTGGTGAAGGGTTTCACTAAGAAACAAGCCCATACCGCTTTGGCAGATATTGAGGAATCTATTGAGGAGCTCAAGTATTACCGCAATAAATTTATCGTACCACTGCCACAGTAAATGAAACAGCAAAGCACAAACTCAACGGTCCGATGCTGCGGTTCATTGAGTTAGCGCCAAGTAAGCAATTATTTTTTAATAGCGCTTTTAGGTCTAAAGGCTTTAACCACTTCTTCATTGGTTTCAATGTATGGTCCACCAATGAGATCGATACAGTAAGGTACTGCTGCAAAGATACCGGAAACAAGCGATTTCCCCTCTGCGTCTTTAAGACCTTCAAGGGTCTCGGCAATCGCCTTTGGTTGCCCTGGTAAATTTATGACGAGAGCAGCATGATCCTTAATTTCTCGTAAAACAGCTGTTTGTCGAGACAAAATTGCGGTGGGCACAAAGCTAAGGCTAATTTGACGCATTTGCTCGCCAAAACCGGGCATTTCCCGCGTTCCGGCATCCCGAGTGGCCTCAGGGGTCACATCCCGAAGGGAGGGGCCTGTGCCACCTGTCGTTAAGACTAGATCGCAGCATAACTCATCCACCAGTTCAACGATAGTTTCTGTGATGGCGACCAATTCGTCAGCGATCAAGCGCTCATGAAAGACGCACGGATTACTAATAGCCTTCATTAACCAGGTTTGAAGGGCGGGAATGCCTTCGTCTTGATAGACCCCTTTACTGGCTCGATCGGAAATCGAGATCAAGCCAATTTTGACTTCGTTTGGAGTATTTCGCTTCCAGTTTTCGGTATGCTTCATGTTTCTATTCTAGCTATTATTAGGGCATGTTTACATATACATCCAATCAGTTCCAAGAAATCATTGATTTCATGCTTAAAGAGGCCAAAAGAAGGGGTGCTTCAGATGCGGTAGCGGAGGTTTCGGAGGGGCAGGGCCTATCTGTGACCGTCCGTAAGGGAGAGGTGGAAACCATAGAGCAAAGTTTGGACAAGCAGGTGGGTGTAACGGTATTTTTGGGGCATCACCGTGGTAATGCCAGCACTAGCGATTTTTCCAAAGAATCTCTTAAAGCAACAGTAGATGCGGCATATCATATCGCGCAACATACGGCGGAAGACAGTTGTGCTGGGCCTGCTGAGCGAGAGCTTTTGGAAAAAAATCCTCTTGATCTGGATCTATTTCATCCATGGAATATTGATGCATCCCACGCAGTAGAAATTGCACGGGTAGCTGAAGGCGCAGCATTTTCAGTTAGCAAGAAAATTCAAAATAGTGATGGCGCTTCTGTCTCTGCGCATCACGCTCATTTCATGATGGGTACATCACATGGATTTATGGGTGGCTATCCATTTTCTCGCCACTATATTTCTTGTGCTCCTATTGCTAATGAAGGCGGAAAAAAATCCCGCATGCAGCGCGATGATTGGTATTCCAGCTCACGCATCCCAGAAGAATTGGCTGATCCAGCAGCAATCGGCAAGTACGCCGCAGAGCGTGCCTTATCGAGACTGAAAGCGAGATCGCTCACTACACGCCGTTGCCCTGTAATTTTTGAAGCACCTTTATCTGCGGGTATTTTGGGTGGTTTAGTACAGGCCGTTTCCGGAGGCGCTTTATATCGCCGCTCTAGTTTCTTGCTTGATAGTTTAGGGAAACAAGTTTTGCCAAAACACATCAGCCTCTTTGAAGATCCCCATTTAAAGTCAATGACGGGTAGTGCGCCATTTGATGAGGAGGGTGTTAAGACATCAGCGCGCACTGTGGTGGACAAGGGAATCTTGGAGGGCTACTTCTTATCCACTTATTCTGCGCGTAAGTTGGGAATGAAAACTACTGGCAATGCTGGTGGATCTCACCACTTGACGCTTAAAAGTAAGAGAACACCAAAGGGTGGATTGCCTGCTTTATTAAAAGAAATGGGTACGGGCTTATTGGTAACTGAGTTAATGGGGCAGGGCGTGAATTTTGTGACCGGCGATTATTCAAGGGGGGCATTTGGTTACTGGGTTGAGAATGGGGAAATTCAGTATCCAGTTGAAGAAGTGACTATTGCCGGCAACTTGCGCGATATGCTTCTCGATATTGAGCTCATTGGTAGTGACATCTTAATTCGGGGGACCAAAGAAATAGGCTCGATTTTGGTTGGCTCAATGACGGTTGGTGGAAAATAATAAGTATGAAATACAAAAGCAATAAATACTAAAGGGAGATTGCAATGCAAAGACGTTCATTCTTAAAAAAGGCAACATTAGGCACCGGAGTGGCAGCGCTGGCAGTTCCATCGTTTGCGCAAAGCTTACCTACGCTTAATTGGCGTTTGGTATCTAGCTTTCCTAAATCCCTAGATACCTTGTATGGCACACCTGAAGTATTTGCCAATGCTTTACGCAAGGCTACAGATGGAAAATTTAATGTCAAAATATTTGCTGCGGGCGAAGTGGTTCCAGCACTACAGGTTTTGGACGCCGTTCAAAATGGCACGGTTGAGTGTGGTCATACAGCTAGCTATTACTACTTAGGGAAAAACAGCGCTTTTATTTTTGATACAGCTGCCCCATTTGGAATGACTGCTCGACAACAAACCGCCTGGATGCTTTATGGTAATGGCATGAAGTTGATGCGTGAGCTTTACGCAAGTTACAACATTGTCAATTTCCTGGGTGGGCAAACTGGCACGCAGATGGGTGGTTGGTTTCGTAAAGAAATTAAATCCCCCGAAGACCTCAAGGGTTTGAAATTTCGTATCGCAGGTTTCGCAGGGCAAGTGCTGGCAAAGTTGGGTGTAGTGCCTCAGCAATTGCCCGCTGGTGAGATCTATTCTGCCTTAGAGAAAGGCACAATCGATGCGGCTGAATTTGTCGGTCCCTATGACGATGAAAAGTTAGGCTTGGCAAAGGTAGCAAAAAACTATTACTACCCTGCATTTTGGGAAGGATCTGCAGGCCTTTCATTCTTGGTAAATAAGAAGCAATGGGATTCCTTACCGCCATCTTATCAAGCTGCTTGGGAGGCCGCATGTCTTGAAGCTCATACTGATATGTGTGCAAAGTACGATGCCTTAAACCCGCCAGCATTACAACGCCTACTACAGAATGGCGCTGTATTGCGCAAGTTCAGTGCTCCAATATTAGATGCGTGCTTTAAGGCGGCACAAGAAACCTATGCAGAAGAGTCTGCCAAAAATCCACAGTTTAAAAAGATATTTGAGGACTATCGTGTATTTAGAAATATGGAAGCGCAATGGTTTGGTGTGGCTGAGCAAGCGTTTGCTCAATACAGTTTTAGTAAAAAACTGTGAGTTGCATTTAACTCAATATCTACAGGGCTCAAAAGAGCCCTTTTTCTTTTTTCTAGCGCCCTACCATACTGAGGAAAGAGGGATTAGGGACAACACTGGTTTGTTGAACAAATTGAGTTATCAATCTATATGAACCTTTCTGCAATTTGGGCGCGAATTAAAAGACATCCTTTATCGAGGGTCGGCCCCGGTTTAGTGACTGGCGTGGCTGATGATGACCCTAGCGGTATTGTTACGTACTCTCAAGCAGGCGCGCAATTTGGTTTCAATATGTTGTGGACCATGCCGTTTGCTTACCCTTTGATGTCTGCTATTCAGATTTTATGTGCTCGCATTGGAAGAGTCACTGGGAGAGGACTCTCTGCAAACATGAAGTTAGCTTTTCCATCGTCGGTGCTGATTTCTTTAGTATTGTTGCTATTAGTTGCGAATGTTTTAAATATTGCAGCAGACATTGCTGCCATGGGCGAGGTAGCTCAGCTTGTGACTGGAGTAAATTGGCACATCATGACAGGCATCTTTGTATTGCTCACGCTCTGCTTACAAATCTTGATTCCATATCGCCATTATGTGTTCTTTCTTAAATGGCTTTCTTTATCTTTATTAGCCTATGGCGCAGTTCTCTTTACAGTGCATGTTCCTTGGGTTAAGGTTCTTTGGAGCACCTTTTTTCCTAGATTCCTCTGGAATGCAGATTCTGCCGCTGTAGTCGTGGGAGTCTTTGGAACCACGATCAGCCCTTATCTATTTTTTTGGCAGGCTTCACAAGAAGTAGAGGATATGAATCTTCGTAACCAGTCAAGTTTGCTGGAGAACGGAAATGCAGAGGGCTTCTCTGAACTCCAAAGAATTAAGTGGGACACTTGGAGCGGCATGCTGTATTCCAATGTGGCTGCATATTGCATTATTCTGGCTACAGCGGTAACCCTTCATGCAGCTGGAGTAACTGATATCAACACTGCTACCGATGCTGCATCAGCCTTAAGGCCGCTTGCAGGCGAGTTTGCATTTGTACTATTTGCCTTGGGAATTCTTGGTGTTGGATTAATGGGTGTTCCTGTACTTGCTGGATCGGCTGCTTATGCTTTGTCTGAGGTATTTGGGTGGCGCTCAAGTCTAGAAGATTCTGCGGCACAGGCTGGTAAGTTTTACTCCATCATTGCCATCAGTTTACTGGGCGCTTTAGCTATTCAATACTCACCTATAAGTCCTATGAAGGCGCTATTTTGGAGTGCCGTAATAAATGGAGTTGTTGCGGTGCCATTAATGGTTGCAATTATGACTCTCTCATCGAAGACTTCGGTAATGGGTGCTCATGTTGCAACACTTCCAATGAAGATACTTGGTTGGCTGGCTACTGGAGTTATGGCTTTAGCGGCCCTTTACCTGTTTGTCACTTGGATTTTTTAACTTGGTAGTATTGCAGGATGGTTGAATCGCTCTTGTCCCCAATCGTCCAATCTTTTCATGCGCACTCATTTACTTTTTTTATTTTCGCAATTGCTGGCGTCATTGTTGTAGGAATTTCTAAAAGTGGCTTTGGTGCTGGTTTAGGGACACTCTCGCTACCCTTGATGGCGAGTCAATCGAGCATCAATGAAGCTTTAGCCATTTTATTGCCATTACTTATTGCAATTGATTTAGTGGGTTTACGACGGTTTATTAAAAATGCCAATTGGAGAATTCTCAAGCTCGTTATTCCGCCGGCAATCGTAGGACTAGCTCTTGGGATGATTTTCTTTACCGCTATCACGCCGCAAGTTTTGACGCTTTTAATCGGTATATTTACTTTGCTTTTTTTAATTCAGAATTTAATAATGACGCATTTTGATCTGAAGGAGGCAAAGCCCTATCCCTTGTTGGGTAGATTGATGGGCTTACTTTCAGGGTTTACCTCTTTTGTTGCTCATATTGGCGGTCCACCGATCAGCATTTTTATGTTGCGAGAAAAACTTTTACCAATGGTCTATACGTCGACCTTAGGAGTCTTTTTCACCTTTATTAATTTTGGAAAGCTAGGCCCTTACGCTTTTTTAAATTTACTCAGCTTCAAGCAACTTGCCACATCAATTATTTTGCTACCTTGCGTGCCAGTTGGTGTGTACTTTGGCTTTTATTTGGCCAAAAGAATTTCAATGAAGTGGTATTACCGTATAGTGCAGTTCTTCCTTTTGGTGGCTAGTGTCAAGTTGATTTCTGACGGACTTCTGTAGAAAAGGTCTAGCGTAAATTGACTAGCAATCTTTAAACTTTACCAAGTACCTGTTGCAGGAAGCGGGAAATATCCACCAATTCTTCGTGGTTTACCGAATGCTCCATTTGGTATTCGTTCCATTCCACTGGGTAGCCAATTTTTTTCAAAATCGCATAAGAGGTTCTAGCTCGTTCTGGGATAACAACACTATCGTAAACGCCATGCGCCATGAAAATGGGAGTATTTTGATTGGCTGAATGTTTTTCAATGTCAAGACGCATTGCTAGCGGTAGATATCCTGAGAGAGCCATAATCCCCGCAAGTTTATGTGGAAAGCGTAGTCCAATATGCAAAGCCATTGCGCAGCCTTGTGAGAAACCAGCTAAGACGATCTTATCGTAAGCAATCCCTCGACTTGCTTCACGCTCGATTAATTTATTAATAGCATTGGCAGAGTTTAGAATGCCGACAGCGTCCTCTTGATCCATCAAGTTTCTACCATTAATGTCGTACCAGGCAGGCATTACATAACCGTTATTCACCGTTACTGGCATGCTTGGTGCGCTAGGAAAAACAAATCGAATGCCAGGGCAGCCAGTAAGATCTAATTCGGGAATGATGGGGGCAAAATCATTGCCATCTGCCCCTAAACCATGCAGCCAGATTACCGCGGCACTTGGGTTTGAGTAAGTTTCTAATTCAATACAAGGAAGTAGTTCCATTGGGCACCCATTCACATTAATCTTTGCATTATCGACTCATATATGCCTCTTCGTTATAAGTCGCTACCCAGTTAGGCCTATAGATTAAGAAGATGGCTAATAACATGCCCGATAACGAACCCTCCATAAAGGCGATGATGATGAGCCCAAGCAACCATCCTTCAACATCAATCTGTCCTGGCTCGCCAAGTAATAGTCTGGATATAAGTAAAAGGGCACCAGATAAGACAATGCTGGCAAAAGCGGCAACGTAACCATTGCCAAGAATTAGTACAAATAAATGCTTTGGAATAAAGCGCTGAATAGTTTGAATTGAGAAATAGGAAAAGATCGTGGGTAGTACACAAATCATTAAATACTGTTGTGAAGCTTCGACATAATCGCCTTGAAAGGCGCAAATTCCGATGAGGGCAACGGGAAAGAGGATTGAAAGAGTAATGGCTGGCCCAAACATTGCCGTAAGCAAAGAAGCCCCATAAAAGTGAAAAATAAGACCATAGAATTTTCCTGGGGCTTGCCCAGGCAATGTAGGGGACATGTTCCAAGCAGCCACTAAAAAGAGAATGGCAGCTGGCGCAAGCCAAAAAAGAGGTTTTTTACTAAAGACTTGTGGAGGGCTTTTATAGAGCGCCCCAATAAAAATTGCTATTGCCAGACCTACCCAAATCATATTTTTTCCTATCTGTGTCTAGTTATATGCATCAACGAGTCTAGCTAAAGTAGCGATAAAACCTATACGCATTTTCACTAGGTAAGGGTTGCCTAGGTACAATCCGCCAATGTTCCTCCTATAGAGATCTGAGCCGCATATGAATTCCAAAAAGTTAACAAACTACATCCTTGCGGCCATGTTCTTGGGCATATTAGTTGGCTATCTAGTCAATGCCAAAGGCGCTGGTAGTTCACTTCCCGCTCAATATGTATCGTATATCTCCATTTTGACAGAAGTCTTTTTACGTTTGATTAAGATGATCATAGCTCCCCTAGTATTTTCTACATTAGTGGTTGGAATTGCAAAAATGGGAGATGCTTCTACTATTGGTCGCGTAGGTCTAAAAACTTTTGCATGGTTTATCTCCATGTCATTAGTTTCTCTCTTGCTGGGTTTGGTAATGGTGAACTTACTGCAACCTGGAATTGGTGTTGATCTCGCCCTACCTGAGATTGCAACCAATTCTGGATTAAATAAGAATGGCTTAAATCTTCCAGAGTTTGTGCGTCACATTTTTCCAACAAGCATTTTCGATGCCATGGCTAAAAATGAAATCTTGCAAATCGTAGTGTTTGCAGTTTTCTTTGGTGTGGGTGCTGCAGGGATGGGTGCCAGAGCTGACGAATTCATTCGTAATCTCGATATGCTTTCACACATTATGCTTAGAATAACCACCGCAGTCATGAAGATGGCTCCAGTCGCAGTATTTTCCGCAGTCTCAGTCGTTATTGCTGAGAACGGTCTAGCGATTTTAGTCACCTACGGCAAATTCATGCTGAGCTTTTATGTCTCTATTTTTTCCTTGTGGGTGCTGATTACTCTCATTAGCGCCCTAGTGCTTAAAAAGCGCACTTGGCATTTAGTTTCAATGTTGCGTGAGCCTGTATTGTTGGCATTTACTACCGCTAGTTCAGAAGCAGCCTACCCAATGACGCTAGAGCAAGTAGAGCGTTTTGGCTGCAAGAACAAAATCGCCTCTTTTGTATTGCCGGTAGGCTATTCATTTAATTTAGATGGATCCATGATGTATTGCACTTTTGCTGCGGTATTTATTGCGCAAGTATATGGAATTCAAATGGAGCTCACACAGCAACTCTTAATGTTATTGGTATTAATGATTACTTCTAAGGGCATTGCTGGTGTGCCGCGTGCATCGCTTGTAGTGATTGCAGCAACTCTATCCCAGTTTAATCTCCCGGAAGCTGGTGTGCTATTGATTCTAGGAGTTGATCACTTTTTGGATATGGCGCGTTCTGCAACCAATGTGCTTGGAAATGGCTTGGCGACAGCCGTTATTTCAAAATGGGAGGGTGCTTTAGATGGGGGAGGTAAGGGATAATTAGACTAATGCTTTGAAATAAATATTTAAAACTTACTATTGCGGTGTAAGATATTTTTAAGCACAGCTAGTGCCATGGGAGACTTTTGATGAAGCCGTTTTATATTGACTACCCACAAGAAAAAATAGAAGAGCATCAACATGCTTACAGGTGTCAGTTCTGCAAAGTGCCGACAACGATTATTTTTGGCCTACTAGAAAATCATGCGCAAGATTGCCAATACCGCTTGCACCAGAGTAAATGGACTCAGCTAGAAGCAAAATTAAAGCCTCATAGAGCACATTTTGACGAAACGTATGCCGACGAGGTGGACTAATGAAAACATACCCCATTGCACTTGAATTAACTGCATGGTTGAACCTGGAGCTCAATCAATATGAGATTTCAATTGATGAGGTCTCTAAAATTTCCATTAAACGAACTGATGATGTACTTCACACCAGAGAGCTTACCTCTACTGAGGTGGATGCACTTATAAAGGCGATTAAATTACTCAAAGTGCCTGTAGTTGAAGAATTTAAAGAGGACCCCATTAATAAGGCTTCCTCGAGCTATGAATTGATTGTGGAGTCGGCTCACTTCTCGCTGGAATTTAACTGGGAAGAAGTGGATAGAGATGGAATAAATTCAAATGCATTTGACTCTATAGTGCAACTGGCGACTTTAATCGCAGCTTTGGACCAATTTCATTAGAATTTAACGGTTTTAGCTTTCCACTACGATGAACTCACCCAACAAAACTCTTTCTCTAAATTGAGAGAATGAGAAGAGAGCTTTTATTTTCTTAGTGTTAATGACCTCAATCTTTCCATCAGGGGTAAGGTTGGCAAGGTACTCCCCTTCTGGAAATAGAGCTTCGGGGATGCTCTCCGTGTTATGGATCTGGGCGCTGAGCACTAGGCTTTTTGTAATTTTGATACGCATGAGGTATCTTAGGTTATAGAAATTAGCAGGAATCTCTTTATGCACAATTTGCATAAATTCACGCACCAATTAGGTGAGCGCCAATTTTTTCGTGGAACCCTATGGGGAAAGGCCGCCCCTTAATCTAATTGCTAGTTTTTGCTTAATTTGAGCACTTAAGTAGTGCACTTTACCTATAAGTTGGGCAAGCAAAGGGATTAAATTTAACCTAAAGATAGGTTATGGAGTTCACTCTAGGGTTTTGAAGGAACATGAAATTAATTACTGCAATCATTAAGCCATTCAAGTTGGATGAGGTACATGAGGCTTTGTCACACATTGGCATTAATAGCATGACCACGTGCGACGTCAGAGGTTTTGGCCGACAAAAAGGCCATACCGAACTCTATCGTGGTGCAGACTATGTAATCGACTTTCTGCTGAAAGTTAAAGTCCAGGTGGCGGTAGAAGATAGCGCTTTGAATGATGCAGTGCACATTATTTCAAAAGCGGCTTACACCGGAAAAATTGGTGACGGAAAAATATTTGTTACTAATTTAGTCGATGCGATTCGGATTAGAACGGGTGAGAGCGGGGATACCGCACTGTAATCACTTGGAAAAAGATTCAATTGCGTATGCAAGAGCCAGTATTCGTTTGGCATCTTGAACATGCAACTCTTCGATAAGTTTCCCATTTAATACTGCAATTCCCGCTCCTGATTTAATGGCAGCATCATAGGCGGAAACTTTTTCCTGAGCTTCAGCAACATCTTGCTCTGATGGCCCAAAGGCTTCATTAGCAAAAACAATTTGACTTGGATGTATTAGAGTCTTACCATCAAAGCCCATATCTCTGCCCTGTATACAGGATTGTTTGAGGCCTTCTTCATCACCTAGGGATAGATGAACGCCATCCAGGACGCATAAACCATGAGCCCTGGCAGCAAGAATAGAAAGAGAGAGAGCGGTCTGGGTTTCCGAGCGTGAAAAAGTATGTCGCGCGTGTAGGTCTTTAACTAAATCTGATGTACCCAACACTAAGGCTTCTAGCAATGGGTTGGAACCGGCAATCTCTGGTAATTTAAATATAGCCATAGGGGTCTCAATCATGGCCCAGATGCTGAGATGTTCTGGTGCATTGAGCTGCTTGAGGATGGCAGCCACTTCCTGAATTTGGGCTGCAGACTCAACTTTTGGAAGAACGAGGGCATCTGCTTTGCTATTGGCAAAAGCTTTGAGGTCATCTATCCCCCAGAGGGTATTTAAGCCATTAATTCTAACGACCGCTTCGCGATAACCAAACCCTGACTCTAATGCAGCCCGAATATTTTCTCTGGCCTTTGCCTTTGCATCAGGGGCAACCGCATCTTCTAGATCAAGAATTAATGAATCTGCAGGCAAACTTTTCGCTTTTTCTAAAGCGCGAAGATTTGCGCCAGGCATATACAGTACTGAGCGACGTGGCCGACTTGTATTTATCATGAGTACGTGTTTTGCAAAAGATTATTATTTAAGGTTCTATAAATATCATAAACGAAGTGGATGGATGTAGACGTAACTCGTAAATACAATAAAGCTAAAGAAAAGAGTCATCTACTTGGAGGCGTAAATAGCCTAAAGCATTTCTTTGATATAACAAATGGGCTCCACAATTATCATTAGGGAGCCCATTTTTTGTGCTGAAATTAATGGTATTTAAAGTTTTTTGCGTACCAATTTAAAGTCAGGATCATCCTCCATGCTTTCAACGGTAAATCCTAGGCTACGCATCAGCTTTAGCATTCCAGGATTCTTAGATAACACTAGCCCATCAATCTCGTTGAGGCCTTTATCGCGCGCCACCTCCATAATGCTGATCATCATGCGAGAACCAATTCCTTGTCCTCCAAAGTCATCTGCCACTACCAATGAGAATTCACAGCTGGCTTTATCTGGGTTGGTGCTAAAGCGAGAAACTCCAATAATTTTTTCACTTTCATGCCAATTACCATCCTCTGAATAGACGGACTCCTTGAGTAACGCCACTAGCGCCATTTCGCGATCGTAATCAATTAGGGTAAATTTGGCCGCCATTGATGGCGGAAGTTCAGGCGAGTTAGAAATGAATCTAAAGTAGCGAGATTCGGCAGATAGCGTTTTATAAAAGGCTTTCAACATATCCGCATCATCTGGATGTATCGGCCTTACCTGGTACTCTCCACCATTCTTTAATGGATATGATTGTTCGTATTGATGAGGGTAGGGAAGAATAGCAAGATGGCT
>CANBYN010000026.1 GCA_947373615.1 Burkholderiaceae bacterium
GGGTGAGTCTAACTCTATTGAATTGGAAGCAAAGCACTGGCCGCTATTTTTGGAGTTTTCTCAAACGAACGGCAATAAATCTGAATGGGTGTCTGATGTTTTATTGGTTATTAAGGATGCAGATGGGGTGCAACTACTCTCTCATCAGATAGATGGCCCCTTTATCTTACTTGACCTAAAGCCTGGCAAGTATTCTTCCGAATCTACCTATGGCACTCAAAAATTAATTAGAAATTTCTATGTGGTTAATGGTCAGCATCAAAAAATAAATATCAATTGGAAATGACAATCAATTTAAACAAGTCATTTTATTTTGATGAATCAGTAACACAACATTAGCCGACTCTAAAGGTAAATTAATATGGCATCAAAAGACGCTTGTCCCTTCTCGGCTAAGAGCCAGACTAGGGATACCAATTCTGATTGGTGGCCAAATCGCTTGGATTTAAAAATCCTAAATCAAAACCCCCGATCCATCAATCCTATGGATGTGGATTTCAATTATGCTGCAGAATTTAAGAGTCTTAATCTTGATGATGTGATACAAGATTTAACGGTCTTAATGACGGACTCTCAGGATTGGTGGCCTGCGGACTATGGTCATTACGGACCATTTTTTGTCAGGATGGCATGGCATAGTGCAGGGACGTATCGTATTTCTGATGGCCGTGGCGGAGCAGGCGGTGGGGCGCAACGGTTTGCCCCTCTCAATAGTTGGCCTGATAACGTCAACCTAGATAAGGCTCGCCGTTTACTTTGGCCTATTAAACAAAAATACGGTAAAAAAATATCTTGGGCTGATTTAATTATTCTAGCTGGCACTATAGCTATGCAATCAATGGGGTTAAAGATTTTTGGATTTGCAGGTGGGCGTGAAGATGTTTGGCAGTCTGAAAATATCTATTGGGGCCCTGAAGGTAAGTGGTTGGCAGACGAACGCTATAAGGGCGAGCGCGAATTAGAGAAGCCTTTGGCAGCGGTACAGATGGGGCTCATTTATGTTAATCCGGAGGGCCCCAATGGAATTCCTGATCCACTGGCTGCCGCTATCGACATACGAGAAACTTTTTTGCGTATGGCAATGAATGATGAAGAAACGGTAGCGTTAATTGCTGGCGGACATACTTTTGGTAAGACTCATGGCGCTGCAGATCCCACAAAGTATGTTGGTCCAGAGCCTGAAGCTTCTCCAATTGAGCAGCAAGGTTTTGGTTGGAAAAGTACCTTTGGCACTGGGAATGCGAGTGATACGATTTCAAGCGGATTAGAAGGCGCTTGGTCCAATAATCCAACTAAGTGGGATAAAAACTATTTTAATAATTTATTTGGATACGAGTGGGAGCTTACCAAGAGTCCTGCAGGTGCACATCAATGGACTCCGAATGATGCGGTTGCACAAGGAACAGTGCCAGATGCACATGACCCATCCAAAACACATGCGCCAATGATGTTAACAACGGATTTGGCGCTCAAGTTTGATCCTAGCTATGCCTTGATATCCATGAGATTTCATAAAAATCATGAAGAGCTTACGGATGCTTTTTCTAGGGCATGGTTCAAGCTAACTCATAGAGATATGGGTCCGATCACGCGCTATCTTGGTCCTCTAGTGCCAAGTGAGCAGTTGATTTGGCAAGATCCAGTTCCCTTCTTAGATCATCCAATAATTGACCAAGTGGATATAGCCACTTTAAAAGCCACAATTTTAGCCACCAATCTATCTATCTCTCAGTTAGTAAGAACGGCTTGGGGATCCGCTGTTACTTTTCGCTCTGGAGATAAAAGAGGCGGCGCAAATGGTGCACGTATTCGGCTTGAACCTCAAAAAGATTGGCTTGTAAATGAACCAGTAGTGTTGGCAATTGCATTGCATTCATTTGAGGAAATTAAACAGAAGTTTGATAGCTCTCAGACTGATGGAAAGAAAGTATCAATTGCCGACCTAATTGTTTTGGGTGGATGCGTTGCCATTGAAGAATCCATTAAGAGATTGGGGCAGGCAGTAAATGTCCCTTTTTCTCCTGGGC
This sequence comes from Burkholderiaceae bacterium, assembly GCA_947373615.1. Lineage (GTDB taxonomy): Bacteria > Pseudomonadota > Gammaproteobacteria > Burkholderiales > Burkholderiaceae > Polynucleobacter. Next base: position 2,028 of record CANBYN010000026.1, read on the forward strand.
GTACTGATGCCTTGCAGGATCAGACTGACGTATCCTCTTTTGCAGTATTAGAGCCAATCACCGATGGATTTAGAAATTACTTTGGCAAAGGTAGTCAAAGCTCTGCCGCAGAGCACTTGGTTGATCGTGCCAATCAATTAACCCTGTCATCCCCAGAGATGACGGTGTTAATTGGGGGTATGCGCGCCTTAAATGCAAATTATGAACATTCATTGTTGGGCGTATTAACCAATAGACCTGAAACATTGAGCAATGATTTCTTTATCAATCTCTTGGATATGAATACTGTCTGGAAAGAAACAAAACAAGAGGGAATTTATGAGGGTTGTGATCGAAAATCTGGCGAGAAGAAGTGGGTCGGATCAGCGGTAGATTTAATCTTTGGTTCTCATGCTGAGCTTCGTGCTATTGCGGAGGTCTACGCATCTAGGGATTCGGAGCAAAAATTTATTCATGACTTTATTAGAGCATGGACGAAAGTGATGAATTTAGATCGTTTTGATATGAACTAAATTTAGTTCAGGTGAGTCTTTAGGGTGGTAGAAGAGTTCACTTTTGTAATTTTTAAATACTAAGGAGTCAACATCAATGGATAAGGCCAAAGAAAATAATTTATATGATGTAGTCAAGGATTTTGATGAGGCCATGCTAGTGACCTATAGTACACGTGGAATTCATGCGCGGCCTATGGCTATCGCGCGTCTGAATGAAGGAATGGGTGCGTACCTTTTAACTGATCTCAACTCAGTTAAGGTTGAAGAGATCAACGTCAATCCCCATGCTTTGCTCACTTTTCAAAGTGCCAGAAAATTTGCTACCGTGAGCGGTGAGCTGACTATAGTGAGTGACCGCGCATTAATCGAAACGCTGTGGAAAGATATCTGGAAGATATGGTTTCCACTCGGAAAGTCTGATCCTAATATCGCCTTGCTGAAATTTACTGCAAATGAAGGAGAGTTTTGGGACAATGCAGGCATTCAAGGAATTAAATACGTTTATTCTGCCGCCAAGGCTTATGTAGCTGGAGAAAGACCAAAGTCAGATGCCCAGCAGCACTCCAAAGTAAATCTATAAGCTCTTGATAGCGTGCAAAAATAAAAAGTGATAGTGGTTTATCTTAATTCCCTTTTAAGATAAACCACCGTGTCTTAGTAGTGCATCAATACTGGGCTCACGCCCCCTGAAGGCCTTAAAAGATTCTGCAGCGGGGCGACTTCCACCAACCTCTAGAATTTCTAATCTATAGCGAGCACCAGTTTTTGGATCTAAGACACTCCCAGTCAGCTTGGCAGCTTCCTCAAAAGCAGCGTACGCATCAGCGGATAATACTTCAGCCCATTTGTAGCTGTAATAACCAGCGGCATATCCACCAGCAAAGATGTGGCTAAAGGTATTAATCCAGCGAGAGATTTCTGGTTGTGGAATAACATTAAATTGCGAGGCAATTTTTCTAGACAGGTCTAATACTGTTTGCCCTTTTGAATTTTCTGCATCAAATTTGGAGTGTAGGCGCCAATCCGTTAAGGACATGACGATTTGACGCAAAGTCATTAAGCCATTTTGAAAGTTCTTCGCAGAAAGCATTTTGTCAAAGAGATCACGAGGTAAGGGTTTGCCAGTTTCAGCATGTGCTGTCATATTCTCAAGCACTTCCCATTCCCAGCAGAAGTTTTCCATGAATTGACTTGGCAACTCAACAGCATCCCATTCCACTCCGTTAATTCCAGAGACTCCTAAGGCGCCTACTTGCGTCAAGAGATGATGCAATCCATGACCGCTTTCATGAAAGAGGGTGATGACATCATCATGATTGATCGTCGGCTGACGCAATACGCCATCCACCTTAATTGGTGGAGCAAAGTTGCAGACTAAGTAGGCTACAGGCACTTGAATCTCGCCGTTTGCTAACTCTCGTCGTCCACGGGCATCGTCCATCCAAGCACCACCACGTTTACCTGGGCGAGCATACGGGTCTAAATAAAAGTAGGCCTGTATTTCTCCTGCAAGGTCTTTAACGCAGAATGACTGAACATCTTCGTGCCAAGTGGGTAGTTCGGTGGTTTCAATCTTGACTCCAAAGAGAGTCTGTATAACCTTAAATAATCCATCCAATACTTTTGGTAATGGAAAGTATTGTTTGAGTTCATTTTCAGAAAATGAATAACGCGCTTGCTTTAAACGTTCTGCGGAAAAAGCTGCGTCCCAGGGTTGAAGTCCATCCGTAAGACCAAGTTCAGTTTTGGCAAATTCACACAATTCTTGCCAATCTCTTTGAGCAAATGGTTTTGACTTATTCGCAAAATTAGTTAAGAAAAGATCAACTTCATCAACGCTATTGGCCATTTTGGGGGTGATGCTTAGGGCTGCATAGTTTGCTAGCCCTAACATGCGTGCTTCTTCATCACGTAAGCGTAATTGATCCAACATATTTTGGGTATTATCCCATTCCAATTTTCCTCTGGCAAATTCTGGACCCAGCTCTGATGCGCGTGTCACATAGGCTTCGTACATCAAGCGACGTAATCCGCGATTTTCTGAATACTGCATTACCGGATAGTAGGAAGGGAAATGTAGGGTAAAGGCCCAACCTTGTAGATTCTTCTGCTGAGCTGTATCAGCCGCTGCTGCGATCACATCTTCTGGAAGTCCAATGAGTTCAGCTTTATTGCTTATAAGATGCATAAAACTATCGGTTGCATCTAGGACATGATCGGAAAATGCTTTACCTAACACTGCTTGCTCATCCTGAATTTGTGCAAAGCGCGGTTTATCAGCGTCGCTTAATTCAGCGCCACCCAGGCGAAAATCTCGTAAAGAGTTTTCAATAACTTTTTTCTGGGCTGAGCTTAATTTCGCAAACGAAGCATCGATCCTTAATTCTTTAAATTTTTTATAGAGCGCAAGGTTTTGTCCAAGGCTTGAAAAGAATGCCGTGACCTTAGGGAGCATGGCTCCATAGGCGGCACGAAGCTCTGGTGTGTCAGCAACGCTATTGAGATGCGAGATAACACTCCAAGATCTCCCTAAGGATTCAGTTGCATCTTCTAAGGGTTCAGCGAGGTTTTCCCAGTTCGATGGAGTATCGGGGTTGGTAGCAAAATTTATGGCTTCTTGAGCCTGCTCAAGTAAAAACTCAATCGAAGGTGCGATATGTTCTGGTTTCACTTCTGAGTAGTTGGCTATACCGCGACCAAAAGTCAGAAGGGGGTTGTTTTGTAAAACTTTAGGAAGAGTGCTTGAATGAGATTTAGTCATCCCTCTAGCTTAATGGACTGAGAGTGTTTTTGCCAAATGCCCCAGTAATTTCCCTAAGGTTTGGCGGCTTTTTCCGCTGCTTCCAGGGTATTCATGAGAAGCATGGTGATGGTCATCGGACCTACACCTCCAGGGACAGGGGTAATCCAACCAGCAACATATTTTGCAGTATCAAAATCAACGTCGCCACAAAGTTTGCCATCAGGAAGGCGGTTAATACCTACATCAATCACGACTGCACCGTTTTTTACCATATCGCCCAAAATCATTCTTGGCTTACCTGTGGCAACTACCAGAATGTCAGCATCTTTAGTGTGGTGCGCTAAGTCACGCGTTTTGCTATTACAAATCGTTACTGTTGCACCCGCTTGGAGCAAAAGCATTCCCATTGGCTTGCCAACAATATTAGAAGCGCCAACAATCACTGCTCGTGCGCCACGAATAGGATATTCAATACTCTCCAAGATCTTCATACAGCCATAAGGAGTACATGGTTTGAACTCAGGTTGTCCGACCATCAGTGCGCCAGCGTTAGCAACATGGAAGCCGTCTACATCCTTCTCGGGTGAAATCGCCTCTAAAACCCGTTCAGAAGCAATGTGTTCTGGCAACGGCAGTTGCACTAAGATGCCATGAATGGATGGATCAGCATTTAAAGTCGCAATGCGTGCTAGCAATTCTTCCTCGCCTAATTCTGCAGAATAGCGATCTAATACAGAATGAAAGCCAACATCTTCACAAGCTTTAACTTTATTGCGCACATAAACTTGGCTGGCGGGATTATCACCAACTACTATTACAGCTAGGCCGGGTCTAACACCCTTGGCAGTAACAATGGCGCCACGCGTAGCGATTTCTGCACGTAGTTTTTTAGAAAGGACATTTCCGTCTAATAATTGAGCTGGCATCAGGAACTTGCAAATTAATTAGAGGGTGAGTCAGAGAGGGCTAAGCGTAGCAGATCAGCAACGGTATTAACGTTGAGCTTCTCCATGATATTGGCGCGATGCGCTTCAACTGTCTTAATGGAGATGCCAAGATCATCGGCAATTTGTTTATTTAGGCGACCAGCAACAATACGCTCAAGTACTTGACGTTCGCGACCCGTTAATTTGCTTAATAAACTTTGGGTAATTTTGCGTTGGCTTGCTTGAGAGTAATCAATGCGTGCTTTAGCAAGCATACGATCTACTAAACCACAAAGCTCATTTTCTTTAAATGGCTTTTCAATGAAATCTACTGCACCACGCTTCATGGTGGATACAGCCATGGAAACATCACCATGCCCAGTAATAAAGGCAACCGGCATTGGTAATTTATCACTTGTTAAGCGCTCTTGAAGTTCTAGGCCAGACATGCCTGGCATGCGGACATCCAAAATAGCGCAAGAGATTGTTGATTTATCAGTGCTTTGTAAAGATTGCAAGAAGCGTTCGGCGTTAGCATGACAGCGCACAACATAACCATTGCTTTCAAGCAACCAAGTGAGCGAGTCACGAACCGCTTCATCATCATCAACTACATAAACAACTTCGGTTTGGGTCGTTTTTGTTGTGGCGTTTAAGTTCATATCAGTTCTCGCGAGATAAATCTAAAATTCGATGTTAAACAGGACCCATAGAATCTAAAGATTTTATGGGTAGAAGTATTGTAAAGGTGCAGCCAGCTAGCTTGGTTTGTTTTGCATCCATGACGTTTGTGGCCCAAAGTCTACCGTGATGAGACTCGATAATAGATCGGCAAATATTGAGTCCCATACCCATTCCATCAGTTTTGGTGCTGAAAAAAGGCTCAAACATGTGTTCAATGACATCTTCCGATATTCCACCCCCAGAATCGGTAACCTGAATCCTGAGCATGGCTGGGAAGATGCTGGTATCCAAATCGGCACTAATTTGCACTGCTGGCGCTGACCATCGAGAGGAAAGAGGGTAGGCTTCACGAAGGCTGTCCAAGGCATTTTTAAGAAGGTTCACGACAACTTGCAAGATCAAGACGGGATCCAAGTTGACCATTGGAAGATCTTCGGCTATTGAAGAGGTGATGCTCAAGCGATGGCGGTGTGCCTCAATCTCCACTAAACCTACTGCATCACCAATGATCTCATTAATGTACGAAGCTTTGCGTTGAGGTTCGCTGCGCTTCACAAAGCCTCTAATTCGCTGAATGATAGTGCCAGCTCGATGAGCTTGTTCAGATGCCTTTTTTAACGCAGGCAATATTTCTTTGTTTAATTCTGGATCATGAATTCCCTCTAGACGTTTTGCAACACCCATACAGTAGTTGGAAATTGCTGAAAGCGGTTGGTTTAATTCATGCGCTAAAGAGGAGGCCATTTCCCCCATAGTTGTGAGTCGACTTGTAAATTGCATTCGATCTTCTTGTTGGCGCACTAATTCATCCGCTTCTTTGCGGGTAGTAATGTCTGTGGCAATTAAAAGTTGAGCTAGATGGCCGTCAACCCAGGGAATAAAGCGACGCCTTACTTCGTACCATTTATTGCTGCCATCACTTAACTGAACTTCCTCAGACTCTGACTCTTGGTATAAAAAAGGTGTTGGAATACCTGGAGGAGAGTCTTCTAGATCCTCAGCGATATAACGCATAGAAGTGCTATCGCTTAATCCACCCACTAATTGAAAGTGCCCCTTAGAGTCTTCTCCAAAGCGCTCTTGATAAAAAAGGTTGGCAAATAACAATTCGCCGGTTTCTGAAGAGACAACAGATACCGCTGCATCAAGACTTTCTAAAACCGTTGTGAAGCGTTGTTGAGAAGCCGCCAATTCCTCACGAATTTTTTTTGGCTCAGAAATATCAAACAAGGAAGTTACCCAACCAGTTTGCCCCCCTTTTTCATTAATAAGAGGAGCAATAAAAGTGCGCGTCTGAATTAGGGAGCCGTCACGCCTTAGGATGGCACCCTCGATACCAGTCTTCGTGCCGGGCTCCATATCAGCCTTGAGCGCCCGATTCAGCTTTTCCATAAGCTCTTCTCTCCTGCCATCTGGCCAGAATGGGAAAGGTGGCTTCATGCCCATGAGTTCTTTGGCAGTCCAGCCTGTCATTTCACAAAAAGCCCGATTGACATAAGTGATACGCTTTTGCATATCATGCGCCCGGATTCCAACCGGAGTGGAATTCTCCATGGCATTCCGGAACCCGGTTTCTACTCTCAGGCTAGCCTCGGCTTCTTGACGAACCTGCATTTGTTTTAATACAGACCACAAACTCCAAATCACAAATGCACATAAACCGAGCACCACGCCAACCAACATTCTGAAAGTCAGATTGGTTGGTGGCGGGTAAGTATCAATGCGCAATGTTAAGTTAGGGCTTAGTACGCCAATATCTAGACTGGTTTGATTGCTAAACGCCCTCTTAGGAGTGTCCCGATCGGATGAGATTGCAAGAACATTTTCGTTATCCGTCATCAGGGTGAAGCGGTAGTGTGCTTTTAGCTCTCCTGGTATTACGTCTAGGATTCCTTGAGTAGTGTATAGAGCTGCCAAATATCCTACGGGTTCACCGCTAACAATATTAGGAACAACTTGCCAGAAGACAACCCTTCGATCTTTGAATATTGGTTCATCGTCAGGAAGATCTAATTTAATAAATTGACTAAATGCTGCTCGACTCGTGACTTTACTTAGCTCGATTGCAGTCGTAAGTCCTGCAATGATTAATTGATCATTTTGCGTTTTTCCACGCCAATCGGATTTATTGTTCTCTGGAGGGGATACCCACTGCTGTTGTTTTTGGTTGTTAAGCCAAACAATCTTGATGATTTCATGATTGTTGGATATGAGGTCTTCTATCTGTTCATGTGCAATAAGTTGCAGATTATGTTGATCCTCGCTGGCAGCTAGTTCACGATTAATCGTGTTTAACGCATCCAGATTATTAGAAAAACGTAATTGAATGCGTTGTTTGGCAAAAGAGAGCTCCCTAAATAAAGCAGCCTCTTGCTGATTTTTTTCTTGAAGATGCAGAGTCCCTAAAATAATCCCCATGACTACTGTAAAGAGCACTATGGCTAATAACGGGGTGTAGACAAGCTTAAATCCCTGTATTTTGCGGAACCATCTAAATGGTTTGAGGGTTAAGCGATTTATTGCCGATATTTTCATAAGCAAGGTCCATTTTGCCCTACTGGAGCACTCAGAATTGATTTTTAGGTAATTATTGGCAACCTAGGGCATCTTACTTGCGCTGCAATAAAATACCACATTATGAGAAATATTATCATTATGTGGAAAATTGCTTGTTTACACCCATATACCTTCCTAGAATGTTGCCTATAGAGTTAATGACTAATAAAACAGTAATAAATGGAGATGAGATATGGCAGCCGTTCCAGAACAAGTTTTAGGCAAACAAAATGCTCAGGACGCTGATCCTGGTGAGACGCAAGAGTGGTTGCAGGCTTTAGATGGCGTTATTCGTAATGAGGGTCCTGAACGTGCCGCCTATTTAATTGATCAGCAAATTTCTCATGCGCGAGTTAATGGTGTTAATCAGCCATTTCATGCTGAGACACCATATATCAATACGATTCCAGTAGAGAATCAAGCTCGCTTACCAGGTGATCAGAGCGTTGAGCATCGTATCCGTTCTTATACGCGTTGGAACGCTATGGCTATGGTTCTGCGTGCAAACAAAGATACCAATGTTGGTGGACACATTTCTTCTTTTCAGTCCGCAGCAACTTTATATGATGTGGGCTTCAATCATTTTTGGCATGCTCCGTCACCTGAACATGGCGGCGATTTGATTTTTGTACAAGGTCATTCAGCGCCAGGGGTCTATGCGCGAGCATACATGTTAGGACGTCTCGCAGAAGGGCAACTGAATAACTTTCGACAAGAGGTTGGCGGCAAAGGAATCTCTAGCTATCCACATCCTTGGTTAATGCCTGACTTCTGGCAGTTCCCAACTGTATCCATGGGCTTAGGCCCAATCATGGCCATTTATCAAGCGCGCTTCATGCTTTACTTGCAAGACCGTGATTTTATCAAGCGAGAAGGTCGTAAAGTTTGGGCTTTCTTGGGTGATGGCGAGACTGACGAACCAGAATCATTGGGGGCGATCGGCATGGCAGGTCGTGAAAAATTAGATAACCTCATTTTTGTTATTAACTGTAACTTGCAGCGTTTAGATGGACCGGTGCGCGGAAACGGAAAGATTATTCAAGAGCTTGAAGGTGAATTCCGTGGCGCCGGCTGGAATGTCATAAAAGTAGTGTGGGGAGGCCAATGGGATGCCTTATTTGCACGTGACAAAAAAGGCATCTTGATGCAACGTCTTGGCGAGATTGTGGATGGTCAATACCAAACTATGAAAGCCAAGAATGGAGCCTATGTTCGTGAGATTGTTTTTAATACACCAGAACTAAAAGCCTTGGTCAACGACTGGAGCGATGATGAAATTTGGCAGCTGAACCGTGGTGGCCATGATCCTCATAAAGTCTATGCAGCCTTTCATGCGGCAGTAAATCATAAAGGTCAACCAACTGTGATCTTGGCTCATACAATTAAGGGCTATGGCATGGGTGGATCAGGTGAAGCAATGAATATTGCCCACCAAGCTAAGAAGATGAATGCAGATGATGTTCGTCGCTTCCGTGATCGCTTTGAGATCCCAGTAAAAGATGAACAGTTAGACGAAATGCCTTTGGTTAAGTTTTCTGAAGGCAGTCCCGAGCTGGAATACATGAAGGCGCGTCGTCAAGAATTGGGCGGTTACTTGCCACAACGCCGTACCAAGGCAGAAAGTCTTCCGGTTCCAGCTTTAAGTGCTTTTGCTCCTTTGCTAGAAGCAACGTCAGAAGGCCGAGAAATCTCTACCACAATGGCATTTGTGCGCATGCTTAATACTGTTTTGCGCGACAAAGTCCTTGGAAAAAGGGTGGTTCCAATTGTTCCTGATGAGTCACGTACATTTGGGATGGAGGGATTGTTCCGCCAGTTAGGTATTTGGAATCAATTGGGTCAGCTTTATACCCCAGAAGATCATGATCAATTAATGTTCTACAAAGAAGATAGGACTGGCCAGATATTGCAAGAAGGGATTAACGAAGCGGGCGGTATGTGTGACTGGATCGCTGCTGCCACTTCTTATTCTACGCATGGTGTTCCAATGCTGCCTTTCTATATCTTCTATTCCATGTTTGGTTTCCAGCGAATTGGTGACTTGGCATGGGCTGCAGGAGATATGCGTAGCCGTGGATTTTTATTGGGTGGCACAGCCGGTAGAACAACTTTGAATGGCGAAGGCTTGCAACACGAAGATGGCCATAGTCATTTATGGAGTGGTGCGGTACCAAACTGCATCAGCTATGACCCAACATTCTCATTTGAATTAGCAGTAGTGATTCAAGATGGCATGCGCCGTATGCTTGAAGTGCAAGAAGATGTCTATTACTACGTGACCTTGATGAATGAGAATTATGCTCATCCAGCAATGCCTAAGGGCGCAGAAAACGACATTATCAAAGGAATGTATAAACTCAAATCGGTTGGTGATAACAATGCCAAGCTGCGCGTTCAACTTTTAGGTTCAGGAACTATCTTCCGTGAAGTGATTGAAGCGGCTGAAATTTTACATAAAGACTGGGGCATCGCCTCTGATTTGTGGGGTTGCCCAAGCTTTACAGAGTTGGGTCGCAATTGGACGGCAATTCACCGTAGCAACCTTTTAAACCCCAGCGCAGCTCCTGCTCTATCACATGTTGAAAAGTGTTTAAAAGATACCTCGGGTCCTGTGATTGCCGCAACCGACTACGTTCGTTTATTTGCTGAGCAAATTCGTCCAGCAATTCAGCACATGGGACGTCGTTATGAAGTGTTGGGGACTGACGGTTTTGGTCGTTCTGATACTCGTGAAAAACTCCGTGATTTCTTTGAGGTAGATCGTCGTTGGGTTGTATTGACTGCCTTAAGATCTTTGGTGGATTCTGGACATCTTGATCGTCAGAAGTTAGCTGAAGCTATCAAGAAATATGATATCGATGCCACCAAACCAAACCCAATGACGGTTTGATAAGAGATAAATAATATGAGTCAAATAATTGAAATCAAAGTTCCAGACATTGGCGACTATAAAGATGTACCAGTCATCGAAGTATTAGTAAAAGCAGGTGACAAGATCGAGAAAGAACAATCAATCGTTGTTCTAGAGTCAGACAAAGCCACCATGGATGTTCCTTCTTCACACT
>CANBYN010000027.1 GCA_947373615.1 Burkholderiaceae bacterium
TGTATAGAAAATTATTGAATTAGCAGCATTTGAGGTTCACCAGCCACACAGTGCCCAAACCTGATTTGTGACGGCAATCATCATATCTGGCCCATAGTAGCCAGCAAAAATCAGCAGCAAAGCAATGAGAATAAAACCATAAAAAATGACGTGCCACATAAAGGTTTTACGCGAGCTCGATTTAGCAGCCTTTATTATTTGCTCAAGCATGTACTGCCCTAGTAATTGCCCGTTCTTTAACAGGCAGATTGACTAAGAAAGCAAATACGCCAAGAGCAATTGCTATTTCCCAAACAATTAAATATGAACCAGTTCGATCAAATAAATAGCCTCCAAGGAAGGCGCCGCAAAAGCTGCCCAATTGGTGTGAGAAAAAGACTAAGCCAGAAAGCATGGTGAGGTATTTGACGCCAAAGATTTGCGCAACAATGCCATTGGTTAAAGGAATGGTAGAAAGCCAAAGAAAACCCATGATGGCTGCAAAGACGTACGTCGTCGTCGGGCTTAATGGTAGCAGTAAAAATCCAGCAATGGCGATAGAGCGCCCAAGATAAATGCCTGACAGCAAATAGCGTTTCGGAAGGCGCTGACCCAATATTCCAGCGCTGTAAGTTCCGAAGATGTTAAATAGACCAATGAGTGCCAAAGCTGTGGTGGCAACCACAGGCGCACCCACTGCAGGATAAGTCGCTGAAAGATCTTTTAAATAAGGCGCTAAATGCACTGCGATAAACACGACCTGAAAGCCGCACACAAAATAACCCAATGTGAGATATCGAAAGCTCGGATTGCGTATGGCCTCTTTCAAAGCCTCTTTGATAGTCTGATCCCCAAGTTTGTGGTTGTGAGTGAAATGTTTCTCACGCAACATGAACGCTGTTGGAATCATCAAGCTAGCCATGATCGCCAGAATCAGGAGTGCATCTTGCGCGCCAAAGGAACTTAACAATCCTTGCTCTGCAGGAATCATGAGGAACTGTCCAAAGGATCCTGCGGCTGCAGCAATACCCATTGCCCATACACGTTTTTCTGCAGGCACGTTTCGACCTAAGATCCCATAGATGACGCTGTAGGTTGTAGCGGTTTGTGCTAAGCCAATCAATAAACCACCAGCAAAGGTGAAGTTCATGATGTCGCTAGAGATTGCCATGCCTGCTAAACCAAGGGCATAAAGAGCGCCACCGGCAACCATGATTTTGAATGCGCCATAGCGATCAGCTAGTGCGCCAGTAATCGGTTGGAAAGCGCCCCAAATTAGATTTTGCAGTGCAATAGTTAAGGCAAAAGTTTCTCTGCCCCAGCCATTGGCCGAGGTAATGGGTAGATTAAATAGGCCAAAGCCATGGCGAATGCCCATGGAAAGAGTCACCATCAACCCCCCATAAATGAGGACTTGCTTCATTGAGAGTGAAGTAGCGGGGGCAGATGACATGAGAATTAAATGATTCCCTTGTTGCGCAACTCATCAATCGCTTTGGGATCCAATTTTAGGCGTTCATGCAATATTTCATGCGTGTGCTGGCCTAAAGTAGGTGGGGCCATTCTCACTTCAGTCGGAGTTTTGGATAAGCGCATTGGGCTCGCTACGAGTTTCATGTGGCCGGTTGTCGGATGAGGTACTTCGATTTGCACACCTCTATGAATTACCTGTTCATTTTCAAAAACTTCTTTGAAGTTATTTATAGGACCACAAGGAACATTCGCTTGTTCGAGCAAGGCAATCCATTCCCCTTTGGTTTTTTTACGGGTCATTTGCTCAAGCAGGGGAATCAATTGTTTGCGGTGCAAAACGCGTTGTGGGTTGGTTAAATACAGGGGATTATCTGCAAGATGGGCTTCGCCACCCGCTGTTACAAAATGTCGGAATTGACCATCATTGCCAGCACCCACGATTATCCAGCCATCAGAGGTGGGAAAGGTTTGATAGGGGACAATGATGGGAGAAGCATTCCCCCAGCGTTTGGGAACTTCTTTGGAAGTGAGGTAGGCGCTAGAGACGTTGGCCATGACAGCAATCTGGGTATCTAACAGCGACATATCAATATATTGCCCTTCGCCTGTGTGATCACGATGAACTACTGCCGCCAAAATCGCTGTGGTAGCGTACATTCCAGTGAAAATGTCACAGATAGCCACCCCCGCCTTTTGTGGGCTTGCGCCTTCAAAATCATCAGCCTCACCCGTAACGCTCATAAAACCACCCATTCCCTGAATGATGAAGTCATAACCAGGGCGATGTGCATAGGGGCCAGATTGTCCAAATCCCGTAATAGAGCAGTAAATCAGATTGGGTTTGATCTGTTTGAGGCTTGCGTAGTCTAAGCCATACTTAACTAAATCACCAACCTTGTAGTTTTCAACAACTACATCGGATTCGGCAACGAGTTCACGAATGATATTTTGACCTTCAGGCTTGCTGATATCCACCGTAATTGAGCGTTTATTGCGGTTAATGCAAATAAAATAGGCGGATTCCTCCGTATCCTGCCCATTGGCATCTTTGACAAAAGGAGGCCCCCAATGGCGGGTGTCGTCCCCGATCTTGGGTCTTTCAACCTTGATGACGTCCGCACCCAAATCGGCTAGATTTTGAGTGCACCAAGGCCCCGCCAGTACTCGGCTGAGGTCTAAAACTCGAATATGACTTAAGGCTCCCATGCCTCAATTTTGGCATGGATGACGGGGAATTTCTTGAAAAGTTCCGCTTTATCCTCAGACATGACTACAATTTGCGCGCATGGCTACCCGTAAAACTTCCGAATATAGTGAATCGTCGATTCAGGTCCTAAAGGGGCTAGAACCAGTCCGTCAGCGACCTGGGATGTACACCCGAACAGATAACCCATTGCACATCATCCAAGAAGTGCTCGATAACGCATCTGATGAGGCGTTAGGAGGTTTTGGCAAGCAGATTATTGTCACGATGCATGCTGATGGTAGCGTCAGCGTGGAGGATGATGGACGTGGAATTCCGGTGGGAATACACCCTACTGAAAAACTTCCTGTAGTTGAAATTGTCTTTACTCAATTGCATGCGGGCGGTAAGTTTGAAAAAGGCACTGGGGGTGCCTATGCATTTTCTGGTGGTTTACATGGAGTGGGTGTTTCAGTAACCAATGCGCTTTCAAAGCGATTGGAAGTGATGGTTTGGCGTGAAGGCCAAGTCTCTACTTTGACCTTTGCTGATGGCAGAGTGATTGAAAAGCTCAAAACTAAACCTTCTTCAAAAGAAGACAAATCACATGGCACACGCGTACGCGCATGGCCAGATGCCAAGTATTTTGATAGTTCAGCTATTCCGATGTCTGATCTCATTCGCCTATTACGCTCTAAAGCTGTTTTATTGCCCGGTATCAAAGTAACGCTCATTCAAGAGAAGTCTGGCGAGTCTCAAACATGGCAATATGCCCAAGGTTTACGTGGTTATTTAAATGAAGCGATTGCCCAAGCAGGTCATGGCGCAGAAGTCATTCCTCCGTTTGAGAGCGAGCAATATGCTTCTGGTACGGGTGAAGATGATTCCTTTGCTGAGGGCGAGGGCGCTGCATGGGTAGTGTGCTGGACCGAAGATGGCGCGCCAGTGCGCGAGAGCTATGTGAATCTAATTCCGACTCCAGCAGGAGGAACACATGAAAGTGGGTTACGTGAAGGCCTTTTCAATGCGGTTAAAGGCTTTATTGAAATGCATGCCTTGCAACCGAAGGGCGTGAAGTTAATGCCTGAAGACGTATTTGCACGTGCTTCATTTATTCTATCTGCCAAAGTATTAGACCCTCAATTCCAAGGTCAAATTAAAGAACGATTAAATTCGCGTGACGCAGTGCGCCTTGTTTCTGGCTACGTTAAATCTGCATTAGAGCTATGGTTAAATCAACACGTTGATTACGGTCGCAAGTTAGCGGACTTGGTAATTAAGCAAGCGCAAGCAAGAACTCGCGCTGGCCAAAAGGTGGAGAAGAAAAAATCTTCTGGTGTGGCAGTACTTCCAGGTAAATTGACCGATTGCGAAAGCGAAGATATTTCTCTAAATGAGATTTTTCTTGTTGAGGGTGATTCGGCTGGTGGCTCTGCAAAAATGGGGCGCAACAAAGAATATCAAGCCATCTTGCCATTACGCGGCAAGGTATTAAATACATGGGAAGCAGAGCGCGACCGCTTGTTTGCTAATAATGAAGTGCATGATATCGCAGTGGCGATTGGCGTTGATCCTCACGGCCCCAATGACGAGCCAGACTTATCTAATTTACGTTATGGCAAAGTCTGCATTTTGTCTGATGCTGACGTGGATGGCGCCCATATTCAAGTCTTACTATTAACTTTGTTCTATAAGCATTTCCCAAAACTCATTGAGTTGGGCCACATTCATATTTCTAGGCCACCCCTTTTCAGGGTGGATGCGCCAGCACGCGGCAAAAAGCCTGCTCAAAAAATTTATGCTTTAGATTCAAGCGAGTTACAAGCAATTGAAGATAAGTTGCGTAAAGATGGAGTAAAAGAAACGGCCTGGCAGATTTCCCGCTTTAAAGGTTTGGGGGAGATGAGCGCGGAGCAACTGTGGGATACCACTTTAAATCCAGATACTCGACGCCTTTTGCCAGTAACCTTAGGCGCTTGGACCGAAGATGAAACTTTTAAAACCATGGATATGTTGATGGGTAAATCAGAATCAGGTGCCCGCCGTGATTGGCTTGAAGAGCGTGGCAATGAAGTTGAGGCAGATATTTAATGGCTACGAAAAAAACTCCAGGTAAAAACGATCCTGCTGATCAAGCGGACTTATTCTCCAATCCTATTGAAATCGATATTGCGGAGTTTGATCAACCAGCGCGAATAAGTCAGGAAAAATCAACTGTAAGCACCCCTTCCGGTGGTGGTTCTGGACCGCATGATCCTAAGACAATAGATTTAGATGAAGATGGCAAAGATAGTTTGACCTTGGCAGTCTATGCAGAGCGCGCCTATTTAGATTACGCCATTAGTGTGGTTAAAGGTAGGGCGTTACCAGATGTGGCGGACGGTCAAAAACCAGTTCAGCGTCGTATTTTGTTTTCGATGAGCGAAATGGGTTTGCGCGCTGATGCTAAACCGGTAAAGAGTGCCCGCGTAGTGGGAGATGTGCTTGGTAAATTCCACCCCCATGGCGATCAATCTGCTTATGATGCTTTAGTACGACTTGCGCAAAGCTTTTCTCTACGCTATCCATTAATTGATGGCCAAGGAAATTTCGGTTCACGTGATGGCGATGGCGCGGCAGCGATGCGTTACACAGAAGCACGATTAACTAAGATTGCCGGATTACTTCTTAGTGAAATCGACGAGGGTACCGTTGACTTTACGCCGAACTACGATGGCTCATTTCAAGAGCCTAAGTTATTGCCAGCCCGTTTACCGTTCGTAT
The DNA here is from genome assembly GCA_947373615.1 of Burkholderiaceae bacterium. Classification (GTDB taxonomy): domain Bacteria; phylum Pseudomonadota; class Gammaproteobacteria; order Burkholderiales; family Burkholderiaceae; genus Polynucleobacter. The sequence continues at coordinate 5,399 of CANBYN010000027.1, forward strand.
TACTAAACGGTGCCTCAGGCATTGCGGTAGGTATGGCTACGGAGATTCCTTCGCATAACCTGCGTGAAGTGGCTACTGCTGCTATTGCGCTGATGAAATCTCCCAAACTCTCTACACCTGAGTTGCTAGAGATCATGCCTGGGCCAGACTATCCAGGCGGAGGACAGATCATCTCCTCTACTGCAGAAATTGCGCAGATTTACGATACTGGGCGAGGCAGCGTTAAAGTGCGCGCCCGTTGGAATATTGAAGAATTAGCGCGCGGCCAATGGCAGATCGTTATCAATGAATTGCCGCCATCAACTTCTTCACAACGCGTTTTGCAGGAAATTGAAGAGATCACCAATCCCAAAATTAAGGTTGGCAAAAAGACACTTACTCCCGAGCAAAGTAACCTCAAGTCCACGATTTTGAATGTGCTTGACGGGGTTCGCGATGAGTCTAGTAAGGATGCTGCTGTGCGTTTGGTATTCGAACCGAAGAGCAAGAATATTGATGCCAATGAGTTCGTAAACCTCTTGTTGGCGCATACCTCCTTAGAATCCAATGCGCCTATGAACTTGGTGATGATTGGTAATGACGGTCGTCCACGTCAAAAAGGCTTGAAAGAAATCCTTTCAGAGTGGATTGCTTTTAGGGTTGCTACTGTGACTCGCAGAACCCAACACCGCTTAGGCAAAGTCAAAGACCGGATGCATATTTTGGAAGGACGCTTAACTGTTCTTCTTAATATTGACAAGGTTATTAAGATCATTCGCAACAGCGATGAGCCTAAAGCTGATCTGATTAAAGAATTTAAATTAACCGATCGTCAGGCTGAAGATATCTTAGATATTCGTTTGCGCCAATTAGCTCGCTTAGAGGGCATTAAGATTGAACAAGAGCTTAAAGAGCTCAAGACTGAACGAGATGATTTGGAAGGCTTGCTCCAAAGCGACTCAATTTTGCGTAAACGCATTATCAAAGAAATCGAATCTGATATGAAGGATTTTGGCGATGATCGTCGTACCTTAATTCAGGAAGATAAGCGCGCTGTTGCAGAAACCAAGGTAATCGATGAGCCGGTAACTGTGATTGTTTCCCAAAAAGGGTGGGTGCGCGTGCGTCAAGGACATGAGCACGATGCAACACAGTTTGCTTTTAAATCTGGCGATGCCTTATATGCCACTTTCGAAGTACGCACTGTTGATGTGATCCAAGGCTTTGGCAGTGATGGTCGTGTTTATACCGTTCCCGTTAGCGAATTACCAGGCGCTCGCGGAGACGGTTCTCCTCTAACTAGCTTTGTAAATCTCGCAGTTGGCTCGCAAATGGTGGCTTATTACGCTGGTCAACCAGATGATTTAGTGTTGTTATCGACCAAAGCAGGGTATGGCTTCTTGGCCAATGTTTCTGACATGAGCACTCGTAATAAAGCAGGTAAATCCTTTGTCAGTATTGATAGCAAAGTTCCTGGGGATGCGCCCTTAGGTGCAGCTAAAGTCAATATCGGCATGAAGCAGGTTGCCTGCTTATCGCAAGCTTCTAAATTACTCGTATTCCCCCTTGATGAGCTAAAACGTTTGCCAACTGGTGGTAAAGGGGTAATTCTGATGGGGCTAGACGATAAAGAATTCTTGGCTTCTGCAATTGCTGTTGGACCTGATGGCGCTTCATATTCCGGTTCTGGTCGAGCTGGCAAGCCCACAGACCTCAATTTGGATGCCAAAACGCTCAAATCATTTGCTGGCAATCGTGCTCGTAAGGGCCATTTTGTAGAGCCTCGATTAAAAGATGGAAAACTAAAAGCGAATTAAAAAACTTTTAATATTCATTATTACTTTGCAATATTCACACCGTATTTAACGGCAATGACTTCCGCCAGAATCGACACTGCGATTTCTGGTGGGGTGAGGGCGCCGATATAAAGACCTACTGGGCCATGGAGCCTTTCAACCTGTTCTTGGTTCAGATCAAATTCTAGAAGCCGCTCTTTTCGGGCTTGTGTATTTTTACGACTGCCTAAAGCGCCAACATAAAAAGCAGGGGAGCGTAATGCCTCCATCAATGCCATGTCGTCTAGCTTGGGATCATGCGTTAAGGCAACGACCGCAGTATGGGGATCAACGCCAATTTCTAGCAAGATATCATCGGGCATCCCTTTATAGAAGATTACATCATCACGACTAAGGCCTTCAGCGTATTCTTCACGAGGGTCTATCACAATGACTTCAAAGTCAGAGGCGAGCGCAAAGTCTGCTGTATAAAGCGAGAGTTGACCAGCCCCGATAATCACCATACGCCAACGCGGCCCATAACTAGTTTGCATTTCGAGTTCAGTGCAAACGAATTCATCGTTACGACTGCCTGTAGATAAACTCGACTTACCTGTTGATACTTGAACCGTGCGACGTGTAATCTGATGTGAAGCAATGGCTTCCAATAATTTTTCCAAGATCGCTAACTCGGGTTTAGGCTCAACCAATAGTCTGAGCGTTCCTCCACAAGGTAGGCCAAAGCGTGCTGCTTCTTGTTGGGTAACCCCATAGACAACCATCTCTGGAGTATCTCTTGTCAAAATCTCGGTTTGAACGCGGCGGATGAGGTCATCCTCAACGCAGCCACCAGATACAGATCCAGCAACCTGACCATCTGCGCGGATGGCAAGCCATGATCCTACAGGGCGTGGTGCAGAGCCCCAAGTTTGGACAACGGTGGCTACAGCTACTGGATGGCCTGCCTGTAGCCAATTCACGGCAGATTTGAGAACGCTTAAATCGGTGCTATTCATGCTTTGTCTTTAGTTTTTTCTTATATTTATGATTTATTTTTTGATTCCTATTTATTATCTCTCCAATGAGTATTTCAGGTAAATCCTTTCCCGGACCAAATATCCGCTTGGCAGTCCTATTGTTGGCAGCGGGGGAAGGAAGTCGTTTAGGCGCAATTCCCAAGGCCTTGCTCAAAAAAGATGGAAGCACATTGCTTCAACGTTTTTACTCATCAGTGAGATCGCTTTGTCCAGTAGAAATGATTGTTGTTACTGGGTTTCATGCGTCGCCGATAGAGGAAGCAATAGCATCTTTGCAGCAAGCTCATTTGCCTGAGAATTTATTGATTACCGTGGTTCGAAATCCACATCCAGAATTGGGTCAATCTTCATCGGTGCGTCTTGGATTGCAGGCGCTGAAAAGTAGTTACGATGTCTTATTGGTCTCCCTTAGCGACCAACCTAATGTGGGCGCAACAGAAGTGGACGCATTGTTAGACCAATTTAAGCAATGTGAGGCACATCAAAAAATAGTTGTGCCGATGGTCGATGGTCAACGCGGGAATCCAGTTTTATTTTCAAAACAAGTCATTGATCAGATTTTGTCAATTCCTGAAATGGTGTGTAGGCCCTACATGGATCAACATCCTGAGCTCGTTCAATTCTTCGTAACTCAGAATCAGGCCTATGTTTTGGATGTCGATACAGATCATGACATTCAATCATTGGGATTGGATAGGGCTTAATCGGTTTTAGATTTCAGCGATCAGCTCGATCTCGACGCAAGCTCCGAGGGGGATTTGCGCTACACCAAAGGCACTGCGAGCATGCTTACCAGCCTCGCCAAATACTTCGAAGAGTAATTCTGAGCAGCCGTTTATAACCAAGTGTTGTTCTGTATAACTGTCTGTGGAGTTAACTAAGCCCATTACTTTGACGATGCGCTTTACTTTGTCCAGAGAGCCTAAATGATTCTGTAGCGTTGCAATCAAATCAATGGCAATTAATCTTGCCGCTGTTTTGCCAGTCTCTGTGTCCATATCCTTACCCAATTTTCCAGTCCAGGGCTTGCCATCCTTCTTGGCGATATGACCTGAAAGAAAAACGGTATTTCCTGTAGTCGCTGCCATTACATAAGCGGCGGCTGGAGGACCTGCAGGAGGCAATTCAATGCCGAGAGTTTTAAGGCGATCGCTAATGGTTGTGTTCATGGTTGCTATCTATTGGGTGATTAAAAAAAATAGTAAAACGTCACTGAATCTTACTTGGAAAGTTGGCGCATGGCGCTCTCTAGTCCGTTTAAGGTAACGGGATACATCCGGTCTTTCATCAGGTTTTGCATGATGTCGATAGATTGGCGGTACTGCCAAATCGACTCTGGCTCCGGGTTAAGCCAAGCAAAATGGGGGAAGTGATCGATGAGGCGATTAATCCAAACCGCACCCGCTTCCTTGTTGTTGTATTCAACAGAGCCATTTTGACTAAGGATTTCGTAAGGAGACATTGTGGCATCACCAACAAAGATCAACTTATAGTCAGGCCCGTACTTATTAATGAGGTCTTGGGTGGGAGTGATTTGATCGCGTCTTCGGCGATTGCTTTGCCAGAGATTTTCATAAACACAATTATGAAAATAATAATGCTCTAAATGTTTGAATTCAGCTTTAGCTGCTGAGAATAATTCAGCAATTTTCTGAATATGATCATCCATAGAGCCACCCACATCCATTAACAACAATACCTTCACCTGATTATGTCGCTCAGGACGCATTTGAATATCAAGCATGCCAGCATTTGCAGCCGTTGAATGAATAGTTTTATCTAAATCAAGTTCTAGAGCGGATCCTTCGCGTGCAAAACGTCGTAAACGGCGCAGAGCTACTTTAATGTTTCGGGTGCCTAATGCGAGATCGCTGTCGTAATCTTTAAATTCACGCGCTTCCCATACTTTAATTGCGGTTCGGTTACCAGCGCTTTCTCCGCCAATACGGATGCCTTCGGGGTGATAGCCGCTATGTCCAAATGGCGAGGAACCTCCGGCACCAATCCATTTATTACCGCCACCATGCCATTCCTTCTGTTCTTTTAGCAGTTCTTCAAGACGTTTTTTTAGGGCGTCAGGACCCCCCAGTTTTTTAAGGGCCGCCTTTTCTTCTTCGGTGAGTATGCGCTGCAATTTTTTTTCAAGCCATTCCATGGGTATGTCTGGTGAGCTTGCAATAATTTGCTCTACGCCCTTGAAATAACTTCCAAAGACTTGGTCAAAGCGATCAAAATATTGCTCATCTTTTACCAAGGTCATTCTGGAAAGTTGATAAAACTCATCTATTGAGGGATTGATCACGCCTGATTTCAATGCCTCCAACAGAGTTAAAAACTCTCTGACTGAAACAGGCACTTTGGCCTCTTTCAGATAAAGGAAGAATTCAATCAACATATTTGCAGAATAATCAGTTCAGAATTTAGCGGTGATTGCGATTCATCATGACCAAACGCTCAAACAGTTGAACGTCTTGCTCATTTTTTAGAAGTGCGCCATGTAATGGGGGCACTACAATTTTTTCATCATTGCTATAAAGAGCCGTAGGCGGGATATCCTCGGCTAACAATAACTTGAGCCAATCAATCAGCTCTGAAGTAGAAGGCTTTTTTTTGAGGCCTGGTAGGGAGCGTATTTGATAGAAGGACTTTAGCGCTGCATCTAATAGATCTTGTTTGATATTAGGATGATGAACATCTACGATGCTTTGCATGGTTTGAGCATCAGGGAAAGTGATGTAATGAAAGAAGCAGCGACGCAAAAAGGCGTCCGGCAATTCTTTTTCATTATTGGAGGTAATGATGACTAGTGGGCGATATTTTGCTTTAATCAGTTCGCGAGTTTCATACACATAAAACTCCATACGATCAATTTCACGCAAGAGGTCATTTGGAAACTCAATATCGGCCTTATCAATTTCATCAATCAGCAATACTGTTGGCTCATCTGCTTCAAAGGCCTGCCATAGGACACCTTTGACAATGTAATTACGTATGTCATTGACTTTCTCATCGCCCAGTTGAGAGTCTCGCAAGCGACTGACAGCGTCATATTCGTATAAACCTTGTTGAGCTTTCGTAGTTGATTTGATGTGCCATTGCAAAAGCGGTCTATGTAATGCGGTGGCAACTTCTTCGGCCAACATTGTTTTTCCAGTTCCCGGTTCGCCCTTAATTAAGAGGGGGCGTTGCAAGGCAATGGCAGCGTTTACGGCCAGTTTTAGGTCATCGGTGGCAACATAGCTTTGGCTGCCGTCAAAACGGCTATGGGTAGAGGTGGTGTGTTTACTCATGGGGTTACTTGAATTAGTCCTTAGTTAAGCAATTAAGTATAGGTTTATGAGTCCGATTTTTCAGTATTTCTACTAATTTTGGGTCTGGAATCACTCAAACAATGGTTAAGAAGGCGGCTCTCCGCTATACTCTCTCCAAATTGATTTAAATCAAACTCATTAATAATGATTTCTATGAAAAAACTCTCAATTCTTCCTCAATTAGCTCTATTTGCAGCATTGGCAATTGCTGGTTCTGTAGTCCAGGCTGATGAAGTTAAAGGTACTGCCGCTGCTGGTAATGGCAAGGTTTGGCTATGTGTTGGCTGTCACTCTATTCCTGAATACCGGGCTGACTATCCCTTAGTTTATAAAGTTCCAATGTTAGGTGGCCAAAACGCTGCATACATCGCTGTAGCTTTGGCCGAATACAAAAAGGGCGAAAGAAAACATCCGACGATGCGTGCTATCGCTGCCAGCCTCTCTGATCAAGATATGGCCGATATTGGCGAATACTATGCTGCGCAAACTGCCAGCTCACCTATCAACCCATTGAAGTGATATTTAGAGGCACGTTTATGAAATTCGCACTAATTACTGCAGCTTTGCTCTCAAGCATCGGTTTGGTTAACTTGGCAAATGCTGCTAGCGCAGACAAAGGTCAAGCTTTAGTAGAGAAGGCTAATTGCGCTTCTTGCCATGGTGCTGGCCTGAATGCACCCATCATGCCTGTTTATCCAAAGCTGGCTGGTCAGTATGCAGATTACCTTTTTTACGCTTTAAAAGCTTATAAAGTAGGCAATGGCAATGCTCAATATGGACGCACGAATGCAATCATGGGTTCACAAGTGCAAAATTTTACTGATGCAGATTTGCAAGATATTGCTGCCCATATCTCATCTTTACCTGGAAACTTTGTCGTTA
>CANBYN010000028.1 GCA_947373615.1 Burkholderiaceae bacterium
CACAGGCTTCATTGCAGCAATATGCATAGCTACGTCTTTAGCAGCTACCTCATCACCCTCGAACTCAACCATTACACCAATGCGAGTGCCGTGGAGATAAGAAACCAACTTGTTGCTACCCGAAAAACGCTTGAAACGACGTGGCATGATGTTTTCACCAATCTTACCGATCAATGCGCTGCGAACTTCATCCACAGTTTGACCGTTCATTGGCAAAGCAAGCAATGCGGCAACGTCAGCTGGATTCTTTTCAGCAACTAACTTCACACACTCATTAGTAAACGCCAAGAAATCATCATTCTTAGAAACGAAATCTGTCTCGCAGTTTACTTCGAGTAAAGCACCAATAGTGCCATTGATAGATGAAGCAACAATACCTTCAGCCGTAACACGAGAGGCAGCCTTACCAGCTTTACTGCCCAGCTTTACACGCAAAATCTCTTCTGCACGAGCCATATCACCATCAGCTTCGGTCAAAGCTTTTTTGCACTCCATCATTGGAGCATCAGTCTTGGCGCGTAACTCGCCAACCATTGCAGCGGTAATAGCAGCCATTATTCAGCTTTCCCTTCTTCAACAAACTCTTCTTCGCCTTCTTTAACGGCTGTCAAAATTTCTTGAACTGAATTCGCTTTGCCTTCCAAGATTGCATCGGCAATACCGCGCGCATACAAGGATACAGCCTTGCTTGAGTCATCGTTACCTGGGATGATGTAATCAACGCCTTCTGGTGAGTGGTTGGTATCCACAACAGCAATCACTGGAATACCAAGTTTATTAGCTTCGGTAATAGCAATCTTGTGATAGCCAACGTCCACTACAAAAATCGCATCAGGAACACCATTCAAATCTTTGATGCCGCCAAGCGCTTTTTGCAATTTGTCGAGATCACGGTCGTTAGTCAAAGCCTCTTTCTTGGAAAGCTTTTCCCAGTCGCCTGCTTCTTTAGCAACTTCCATGTCTTTCAAACGCTTAAGGGAACCTTTAACTGTTTTAAAGTTCGTGAGCGTACCGCCCAACCAACGGCTGTCGATGTATGGCATACCAGCGCGAGCAGCTTCTTCAGCAATGATCTCGCGTGATTGACGCTTAGTACCAACAAATAAAATTGTGCCGCGATTTGCAGCGACTTGTTTTGCAAATTTCAGGGAGTCCTGAAACATTGGCAATGTTTTTTCCAAATTGATAATATGGATCTTATTGCGATGACCGAAAATATATGGGGCCATCTTTGGGGACCAGAAGCGAGTTTGGTGACCAAAATGGCAACCGGCTTCCAGCATTTGACGCATAGTTACTGACATAACATCTCCTAAGGGTTGTTTCAAAAGTTGAGTCCTAGCTGCGCTAAAAAACGCCACCCCGGAAGGCTCAAATCGAGATTTCAAGTCCAAAATGGGCCTGAGATCTAAATTATACTTTAAATATCAAGGATCTAGCTAGTCCAATCAAAGACGGTCAATGGACGCGAGAAACAAAAAGCGGTCTGAATGACCCTAAAATGTGCTACTTGCCTAAATTTTAGGCATTATTGATAAACCAAAATCTTCCAAGTCGTTGATAATCAAGGCATGAATAGCGTATTTACTGCAGAAAAAGACATCCTTGGGATGCGTGAAGCTGGACGCTTAGCCAGCGAAGTTCTAGATCATGTAACACCCTATGTGAAAGCAGGGGTCAGCACGGGTGAACTAGATCGCATTTGTCATGAATACATGCGCGATGTCCAAAAGACCATTCCAGCTCCATTGAACTATCAACCTCCTGGTTACCCACCCTTTCCGGCCTCCATTTGTACCTCAGTCAATGATGTGATTTGTCATGGTATTCCGGGGGAAAAGATTCTGAAAACGGGTGATGTGGTCAATTTAGATATCACTGTGATTACACCTAATGGGTATTACGGCGACACTAGTCGAATGTTCATGATCGGTGAAGTTTCCGTAATGGCAAAACGCCTAACGCAAATTACTTTTGAGTGTATGTGGCTTGGCATTGCACAAGTAAAACCGGGAGCGTCGCTCGGTGATATTGGCCACGTGATTCAAACACATGCTGAGAAAGCGGGTTACTCAATTGTGCGTGAATATTGCGGTCACGGGATTGGAAAAGTATTTCATCAAGATCCGCAAATACTTCATTATGGAAAGTCTGGCACGGGTGAGAAATTAGTGGCGGGCATGACATTTACGATCGAACCCATGATTAATGCTGGTCGACGTGAGATTCGCACGATGCCCGATCAATGGACCGTTAAAACCAAAGATCGCAGTCTATCCGCTCAATGGGAGCATACTTTATTGGTTACGCAAACTGGCGTTGAAGTATTGACTTGGTCAGAAGGTAGCAATCCCCCTCCTGATTGCGTTAAAGGGCTTTCTTTTAGGCCTTTAACAGTAAACGTGTAACGCCATGAGCAAGTCGCTGGAACCCAGCAAAATTACTGATGCGGCTGGTCTACGTGCTGCGCGCGAGAAAGCGTATGCAGAGTTTAAGAAAACTCAGGCTGTTGGTAGACTCACCAAACAGCTCTCTACACTTACTGATCAATTACTTGCTCAGTTATGGAGTAACTGCGGATTAATTAATGACGCCACTCTAGTAGCAGTTGGTGGCTTTGGTAGAGGCGCTTTATTTCCGTACTCAGACATTGATATTTTGATTTTGCTTCCAGCTGATCCTCATATGCTTGAAGTCCTTTCCAAAAAAATAGAGCAGTTTGTCGCCAGTTGCTGGGATACCAATTTAGAGATTGGTTCATCAGTCAGAACGGTTACAGAATGCATCTCAGAAGCAGAACAAGACATCACGGTTCGCACTTCACTATTAGAGTCGCGATTTCTGTGTGGCAAAAAGCAACTCTTTAAAGAATTTACTAAGGCCTTTGAGAGAACATTAGATCCTAAAGCTTTCTTCCAGGCAAAACTAGCGGAACAAATTCAGCGCCACTACAAATATCAAGACACGCCTTACTCTCTCGAGCCTAATTGCAAAGAAAGCCCAGGGGGATTACGTGATTTACAGGTTATTACCTGGGTCAGCAAAGCAGCGCTTCTTGGTGACACCTTTAAAGATTTAAATCAAGCGGGCTTAGTAACTCAACGCGAGTTAACTGAGCTCAACCGCAATCGACGCTTCTTAGAAATACTCCGCGCCAACTTACATTTACTGGCAGGTCGAAGGCAAGACGTTCTAGCCTTTGACTTACAGGCAGCACTGGCAAAATCAATGGGCATTCACGAAGAATCGCCTCGCCAGGCTAGCGAGGCGATAATGCGTCGCTACTACTGGGCAGCAAAAGCAGTTACTCAATTAAACGACGTGCTATTGCAAAACATTGAAGCCCTTCTCTTTCCTCAAGAGTCTAAGACGATCCTCTCCATCCCAGGCGAAGGTAACGAACACTTTATTGAAAGACAGGGCGTCTTAGATATCAATGATCCGCAGCTTTTTCAAAAACAGCCTGAGCAAATTCTGCGAACATTTTTAGTATTTGCGCAAACATCAAATGTCAAAAGTCTCTCAGCGACCATATTTAGAGCGCTCTATAACGCCCGCCAAAAGATGGATAGTAAGTGGCGTGCAAATCCCATTAATCGCGCGCTATTCATCGAAATCCTAAAGCAACCAGAAGGTGTCAGCCGCGCATTTCAACTCATGAATCGCAGCAGCGTATTAGGCCGTTATCTTCCCGCCTTCAGAAAAATTGTTGGTCAGATGCAGCACGACTTGTTCCACATCTATACGGTCGATCAACACATCTTAATGGTGTTACGCAATGTACGACGCTTTATGGTGGTTGAATACACCCATGAGTTTCCATTCTGCAGCAGCCTAATTGCGCACTTTGAAAGACCTTGGCTACTAGTTATTGCAGCCCTCTTCCACGATATTGCTAAGGGACGTGGTGGTGATCACTCGCAACTTGGCAAGGCTGATACTCGCAAGTTTGCAAAAGAACATGGTTTAGACAAACAAGACACTGAACTATTGGTATGGTTAGTTGCCGAGCATCTCAATATGAGCCAGGTAGCCCAAAAACAAGATATTACTGATCCCGATGTAGTTAGTGCATTCGCCAAAAAGGTGGGTGATGAACGTCATCTCACTGCCCTTTACTTATTGACCGTTGCTGATGTGCGAGGCACTAGCCCTAAAGTATGGAATGCTTGGAAAGGCAAACTCTTAGAGGATCTATATCGTGCGACGCTCAGAGTATTAGGCGGAGCCAAACCCGACGCCTCATCAGAATTGGCCCAGCATCAAGAAGAATCTAGAGCCAAATTGCGTCTCTACGGCATTAATGATGAAAGTTATGAAGACCTGTGGAAACAACTAGATGTTGCTTTCTTCTTAAGACAGGATTCATCAGAGATTGCATGGCTTACGCGTCACCTGTACAACATGGTACATAGTGATCAGCCCATTGTTCGTGCGCGCCTCTCTCCGATTGGAGAAGGACTACAGGTTGCCGTTTATGTTAAAGACCAAGCGGACCTCTTTGCCCGGATATGCGCCTACTTTGAAAGGCATGGCTTCTCAATATGGGATGCACGTATTCATACAACCCGTCACGGATTCGCTTTAGATACCTTCCAAATCGCTGGTAGCGTTTTGGTGGAGGAAGGCGTCAGCTATCGGAACCTAATCCAATTGGTAGAGGTTGAGTTAAAGGATGCCATCATCAATGCCAACCCCCTGCCAACACCAAGCATGGGTCGACTCTCTAGACAATCGCGCACCTTCCCGATTCAACCAAGAGTACATATGGCTCCGGACGATCGCGGTAGATACTACACACTTGCTCTGTCCGCAAATGATCGCACTGGTTTACTCTACACAGTCTCAAGGGTATTAGCCAAACATCAAGTATCTATTCATACAGCCAGAATTAATACCCTCGGCGAAAGAGTGGAAGACATCTTGCTATTAGATGCTGCTAGTTTAGGAAAAAACCCGAAGTTACAGATCCAACTTGAAACAGAACTTCTAGAGGCTTTGAGGGAATAAGTGCGCTTTATTAATGTAAGTTGCTCAAGAACTTAAGATAACCCATATGCCAAGTTGTTTGGCTCTATTTTTTGGAAAATTTTTGGGGTAAGTTATTGAATGAGCTTTATCATCGCGGCTTCATCAATAATTGGCACGCCTAATTCTTCTGCCTTAGTAAGCTTACTTCCAGCATCTGCGCCAGCAACTACATAGTCAGTCTTCTTGGAAACTGACCCGGCAACTTTTGCACCAGCTTTTTCTAAGAGATTTTTGGCTTCATCCCGCGTCATAATTGGAAAAGTGCCAGTCAGCACAAAGGTTTTTCCAGAAACTGCAGCGCTAATGATCTTTTCTTCAACTGCCAGCTCCATTCCGGAGGCAAGAAGTTGTTCAATCACTTCACGGTTATGGGGTTCTTGCATAAAACTAATAATTGAATTAGCAACTACTGGGCCGACGTCCTTTACTGTAAGGAGATCTTCTAGACTTGAATCCATCAGTGCATGCATAGTTTGGTAATGATTCGCTAGATCTTTAGCGGTGGTCTCGCCCACATGACGAATGCCCAAAGCAAAAATAAATCTCGCTAAGGTAGTCTTTCTAGATTGATGAATTGCTTGAATGAGGTTATCTGCAGACTTCTCCCCCATCCGCTCCAGATTAGCCAGCGCACTAAACCCAAGGCGATACAGATCAGCAGGGGTTCTCACCAGATTTTGATCTACCAATTGATCAACAATCTTCTCGCCTAGCCCCTCGATATCTAAAGCTCTTCTGTGGGCAAAGTGAATTAACGCTTGTTTACGCTGTGCACCACAAAATAATCCTCCACTGCATCGAGCCACTGCTTCATCAGCTAAGCGCTCAATATGAGAATCACATACTGGGCAACGAGATGGCATTAGAAATTCTTTTGCATCATCAGGTCTACGATCTTTGATTACAGAAACTACTTCAGGGATGACGTCACCTGCCCTGCGAACGGAAACAGTGTCGCCAATGCGCACATCCTTACGCTTTACTTCATCTTCATTGTGAAGTGTGGCATTGGTTACGGTGACACCACCCACTTCCACCGGGGCAAGTCTCGCAACTGGAGTAATAGCACCTGTGCGCCCTACTTGCACATCAATTCCTAAAACTGTAGTCAAAGCCTCTTGCGCTGGGTACTTATGCGCCAAAGCAAATCGAGGGGCTCTAGAAACAAAACCCAGCTTAGCCTGCTCTGCAAATGAGTTAACTTTATAGACAACGCCATCGATGTCATAAGGCAATGAATCTCGCTTGGCACCAATCTCGTTATAGAAGGCCAGAATTTCTTCTATGGAATGAAGGACTCTGCGCTCCGAGCATACCGGCAAACCTAAATTAACATAGGTATTGAGTAAATCTTCATGGGTTTTAGGCAACCAAGATTGTGGCTCTAATGCTCCTAGGCCATAGGCAAAAAAAGATAACGGTCTTTTTGCTGTGATCTTGGAATCTAACTGACGCAGGCTCCCTGCTGCTGCATTACGTGGATTGGCAAACTCTTTCTCGCCAAGCGCTGCTGCTTGCTGATTCATCTTTTCAAAATCTTTAAGGTACATAAAGACCTCACCACGCACTTCTAACACCTGCGGGATATTATTTCCAGTTAACCTTAATGGAATGGCGCGAATTGTTCTAATATTTGCAGTGACATCCTCGCCGCTGGCACCATCACCTCTTGTTGCAGCTGTAACCAAAGAGCCATTCTCATAACGAAGAGAAATGGCTAGGCCATCAAATTTCAATTCGCCGGCATAGGTCACATGGTCTAGATGTAAAGACTCTCGACAGCGGCGATCAAATGCAATTAGCTCAGCATCTTCAAAGGCATTATTCAATGAGAGCATCGGCACTGCATGTTCAACAGAGTCAAACTCTTTAAGGGCTAATCCACCTACTCGCTGAGATAGAGATTCAGAAGTAATCCACTCAGGATGGGCTGCTTCTATGTCAAGAAGCTCGCGATACCGGCGGTCATACTCAATATCGGGAAGCAGTGGGTTATCGAGAACATAGTAAGCATGCTCCAAGCGGGCAAGCTCAGCTTGGAGCAATGCGTAATGCTCCGCTAGGTTTGTCGGACTATTAGACGACAAGGTAATGTCCTAGCTAAATAGTCTGCTAGCCGTAGAAGATCCAGCGGGAACGCCAGACTTCTCAAGATTGGCATACAAAACATCAAGATGCTGACGAATACTGATGACTGCTGATTCACTTAAATTAATCCCATTGTCATCTACTAAACGGCCCTGTGCTGATTTTGCAAGCTCAACTCCCTCAGCCAACATTCTTTCAAAGGCACGCTCATCTTGAGGTACCAAAGGAACTTCCAATAGTAGGGTAACTTGCGTAACAGGCCTATTAGGATCTAAATCAGCACTATTAAAAAGGACTATGTCCTTACTTAGATATTCGTACTGCCTACCATTACGAGCTAATTTGAAACCACGCTGACGCATTAAGGCATCAAAGTTACCCCAAGGACATGGTTCATCAAAGAGCACATTAATACTAAGTTGAATATCACTCTCTGCCGCCATTACATCTAACTCATTAGCGCCTCCCAACATTGTGCTTACACTCGGCATATCGATTTGAGAGCCAAGAGTCTCAGCTAAATCCTGCGCGCGGGAACAAAAATCGGATAATTCAAGCACCCCAATGGGACCACGACGGCTAGCCAACTGAATGGCTAACTGTAAATCGGAATAAGTAGACTCGGGATGCAATTCTTCCCAGTCTTCAGCAACATCAATATTGGCATTCAAACCTTCGCACATCCAGCGTGCAGTTGGTTGCGCTTTTAGGTCAGTCCAGGCATTAACCTCTTCCAGAATTTCTGCACCACTAATGCTTTCGTCAAAGCGAAGTGTAATAACGCAATCGATACGTGGATCAATGGCAAAATTTTCAGGAGCAGAAATCGTTGCCGCTTGTCCATTTCCAAAGCTGGGTTCAGCTCGACCAGATGAATCGGCATCAGCGAAACCCTGACCAAAACTAGGTTCACGAGCAATACGATCATCCAGTGAATATTGGTTTTGCTCTCTAGCCTTGCGACGAGCGCGAGAATACTTGAAATTCAGAATGGCTACAGCTATGAGTATTAATAAACCAATAACAGCTAAAGCCAGTTGCAAATCAGACAGCCCCAGCATCGTCATGATTTGTTCTACGTACACTTAGGCGGCCTCCACCATCGATACAGCAGAAGAGATATCCACCGCAACAATGCGAGATACGCCTTGCTCTTGCATTGTGACACCAATTAACTGATGGGCAATTTCCATTGTGATCTTGTTATGTGAGATAAACAAAAACTGCGTCTTATCTGACATTTTGGCTACTAGCTGAGAATAGCGCAAGGTATTTGCATCATCCAATGGTGCATCAACCTCATCAAGCAAGCAGAAGGGCGCTGGATTTAGAAGGAAGAGGGAGAATACTAGGGCAATCGCAGTTAAAGCTTTTTCACCACCCGAGAGAAGGTAAATAGAACTATTCTTTTTGCCTGGAGGCTGAGCCATTACTTGTACGCCCGCATCCAAAATCTCCTCACCAGTCATTACCAATTCGGCATGACCACCGCCAAACAATTCCGGGAAGAGCTTTCCAAAGTGGCCATTTACTTGATCAAAAGTGCCTTGCAATAAATCACGAGTTTCTGCATCAATTTTGGCAATCGCATCAGTCAGCGTCTGCATTGCTTCATTTAAGTCCGCAGACTGCGCATCCAAGAACTGCTTACGTTCACGTGAACTTGATAATTCGTCAAGGGCAGCCATGTTGACCGGACCCAAAGACTGAATTTCTGTATTTAAACGATTGACCTCGCTTTGCAGAGCGCCAACTTTGAGATCGGTACTGAAGTTAGCCTCTAATGCACTTAAGTCAGCTTCAGCATCAGCCAATAAGGTGGCAAATTGCTCATAATTCAAGCGAGCAGCCTGTTCGCGCAATTGCAAGTCAACCACTTTATCGCGCATTGGTTGCAGACTGCGTTCAACTTGCATGCGAGCTTCATCTGCCTCACGCAATTGATGCAGCAAAGCATCTTGTTCGGTACGAGCGTTTGCCAATGCAGCTTCACGCGCACTGCGAGCTAGCAAGAGGCCTTGCAATTTATCTTGCGCCTCTTCATCACTCAAAGACTCTAGCTCTTGAGTTGCTAAATCATGTTTATCTTGGAGCTCCATGATCTGAGTACGTGCTGTGCTCTGATCGCGCTGCAAATCAGCGATGCGTTGCTGTAATGAGCGAGTTGCAAAAGCCGCTTCTTGTGCTGACATTTCTGCAGCACGAAGGGATTCACGCAAGCGGTCACGCTCTTGAGTAGAAATCTCTAATTTCTCTTGAGCAACAGCTAAAGATTCTTGCGAGCCTTGCTTAGATTCTTCGGACTGCCCAAACTCAGCAGAAGATTGTTTTTGATTGAAACTTAATTGCTCCATCTGCAGATGCAATTCACTCAACTCACCCTGAATCTGAGCAGCACGTTGGCTGTACTGCTCTTCGGCCTGAGTCAACTGCATTTTTTCAACTTCAAAGCCATGGGCTTCTTGAACCGCATGTTCGGCATTGAGGCGTGCTTGTTCAGCAGTCTGATGTGCGGCCTGATAGTTCGCTACACACTGATCCAATTCACCTTTCAACTCGCTTTGCATGAGTTGCTGTGCACGCAATTGCTTCTCAAGACTCTCCATCTCTTGAGCGCGCGCCAACATACCAGATTGTTCTGAATCCGCTGCATAAAGCTGAACACCGACACGGCTCACTAAATGGCCTTGTTGAGTAACAAATGCGCCACCAGCAGGTAATTTTTCGCGACGATGCAATGCATCTTCAAGACTGCTAGCGATATAGATATTGTCTAACCACTCTTGTAAAACTGAAGTTAGTCTTGGGGCACCAGCACTTTGAACACGGCTCAACAAAGGAGTGAAGTCTGCTGGAGCGGCAGTATGCGCAGGAGTAATATCTTCAACAAGCAAAATAGCTAAACGACTAGGAGGTGCATCATTAGCTAAAGCTAATGTTTCTTGCATGCTCTTTGCAGTAACGGCAGCTAAGCGCTCACGTAGCACAGACTCCAAAGCAGCTTCCCAGCCACTTTCAACTTTGAGCTCTTGCCAAAGACGTTTGCTCTCTTTGAGGCCCTTACTTTCTAGCCATGGGCCAATCTTGCCTTGAGCTTGAACACTGGCCTGCAAAGCGGTTAATGCGGTTAATTTTGCTTCGGTCTGAGCCAAATCTTGGTTCGCTACCTGAATTTGTTGTTGTGCAGTATTGCGGGCTTCGTCTGCCGCAGGCACGCGTTGCTGAGTTTCGGTGGCACGATGCTTCGCATCCTCAACCTTGCGCTGTGCCATCACTTGTCGATCAATTGCTGTTTGCAACGCATCGGCATCTGGTCTACGCATTCCTTCTAACTCGCTAATAAGACGAGTCTCGCGTCCCTTTAACTCATCAGCTTGCGCACTCATCGCACGAATTCGTTCACCTAAACTAGCCAGACGCTGCTCAATTGATGCCAAAGCTTCACGCGCATTATTTAATTCACGAGCGGCAGTTTGATAACCCTCTTCACGACTTGGCATTTGCTCTTGAAGGGCATTTACGTCAGCTAACAAGGCTTGCTCTTTTTCAGAAGCCAAGCTCAACTCATGCTCTGATGTGCGTTGCGCTTGCGCGGCATCGGTCTCTTGCACAGTCCAGCGCTGTAACTGAGCTTGTAAATCTTGAGTTTGCTGTTGTAAACGTTGACGTGAATCTTGCACATACTGAATTTGAGACTCAACCTGGCTAACATCAGAGTTGGTTTGATACAAGTCGCCTTGAGCCTCTGAAACCTTGTCTTGCAGTGCGTACTGTTGAGTGCGCATGGTTTCTAATTCAGACTCAGCGTGACGTAATTTAGCGGTCTGCTCTTCGAGACTAACTTGTGTCTCACGGATACCATTGGCATGACGCTCTTGCTCTTTACCTGCCTCAGTTTGACGCACAAACCAAAGCAACTGCTGCTGTGATTTCATCTGCGTTGATAGTTCTGCGTGACGCTCAGCAACCGTCGCTTGTTTTTCAAGGCGCGTTAATTGTTGATCCAGTTCGCGCAAGATATCTTCAACACGCGTTAAATTTTCTACCGTATCCTCTAAACGTGACGCCGTTTCTTTGCGACGCTCTTTATATTTAGAAACACCAGCAGCCTCCTCCAAGAACACACGCAACTCTTCTGGCTTTGCTTCCAAAATTCGGTTGATCGTGCCTTGTCCAATAATCGCATAACCTCTTGGCCCCATACCTGTACCCAAGAAAATATCTTGAATATCTTTACGACGCACAATTTGATTATTAACGTAGTAACTAGAATTTCCATCGCGCGTCAAAACACGCTTCACACCTAATTCAGTAAAAGCACTCCATTGACCTTGGGCACGCCCATCGGAATTATCAAAAATAAGTTCAACGCTGGCACGACCAGATGGTTTGCGCAAACCGGAACCATTAAAGATAACGTCCTGCATAGACTCGCCACGTAATTCACTGGCACGGGATTCTCCCAAAACCCAGCGAACGGCATCAATAATGTTTGATTTTCCGCAGCCATTGGGACCCACAACGCCGATTAATTGGCCTGGCATTTCAAAATGGGTTGGATCAACAAATGACTTAAAACCAGAAAGTTTGATGGATTTCAGTTGCACGGCGTACTTTGCAGGAAATAAAGAGGTTCAGTTAAAAGGGGGTAAAAATTTAACGCTAAAGTGGGAAGATGATAGCAAGCTTGAGGCTACTTAAACGCGTTTTTGCCCCATCGATATAATGATAGATCTACCTTCAGGGTCAAAACCCCTTAACAATCTGATAGTTAACTAAAAAGCATGAGCCAATCACCACAAAGTATCATCGATCAAGCCTGGGAAAACCGCGCAAATCTCTCTCCAGACAACGCCCCTGCAGATATCCGTGCAGCGGTAAATGCCGTATTAGAAGGCCTAAATACAGGCACTATTCGTGTAGCTGAACGTCGCGATGTCGGTAAGTGGGAGGTAAATCAGTGGGTTAAGAAGGCTGTTTTGCTCTCTTTCCGCCTAGAAGACAATAAACCAATGGGTGCTGGAGGTTT
>CANBYN010000029.1 GCA_947373615.1 Burkholderiaceae bacterium
ATACGCTTGGCATATTCAGCGGCAGCCAACAATTGTCTGTCGGTCATATTGCGCAATTCCCAATTCCACTCACGGTTGCCTTCGAAGCGCAAATTCATAGCGTATAAGCGCTCACCACGAACAAACCCTTTTCGGCTCGCCATGGCTTCTATCTCTTGCTCCGTAACCTTGGTGCGAGTTGGGGCGTGATTAGACTTACCTAACTCTTCACGCGCAAGTTGGCCATAAAAGTTGTACTGCTCATCAATGAGCTCGAAGCTTTCTTTTGCTTTGGCATCTTGACCCTCTGCCTTGAGAGCGCGTCCATACCAATAAGTCCATGCGGGATCTTTACTACGTACGGCAGGATTCATCCCATCGATGGCATTCTTCACCAAGACCCAATCTTTTGCACGCAAACCTGCGCGCACTTTCCACTCTTGCGATTCAACGGAGAGCAACTCGTTATAACCAATCTCTTGTTGAAAGCGGTAGGCATCATCCGCATTTGAATCTAATTTCTTCGCCAGAAATTGCCCAATCACTCCCCAAGCTACCGCTTGATTTTCTTTGCTATAACGGGATGCGGTTTGTGAAAAATCCCGATACGCTTTAGCAGGATCTGCTTTTGCCGCTTTCACAATTTCTGCAATAGGGTCATCGCCTCCAAGACGGCGCGCCATGGTGTCATAACCTTTTTCGCTCGCGGCGCGACCGAGAGCCTTAGCCTCGCTTGGACTCATACCACCAGCAGCAACCAATGAAGGCACTAACTCTTGGCAGGCCTGGCCAAAATAACTTGGATCCAACAGCACTGAACGCGAATCAATTGCTAATTTTGTTGGGTTCTCGCCCTGAGAGAGCTTTGACAACAAGTAATAACACTTCACCTGGGTGTCGTCGTCCAAAACAAATTTGGCATATTCAATATCAAAACGCGACCAATCTTTGCGCTTACCCAAGACTAGCAACCAATCATTACGCATGCGATCAGCTAAGGCTGAACCTTGATATTGGTTTAGGAAGGAAATGACTTGGGCATCCGCGCTGTAATCATTACGCGCACCACCAGCGCTATCAAACAATTGCGGCTTAATCCGGAAATACGTTACATAGTCATCAAACGGATAATTCGCTAAGCTAGAAGATAGTTGTTGCGTACGAAAGACATCATTTTTCTTGGCGGCTTCACGCAAATCAATAAACATCCGATCGGTATCGGTAACATCGGCAGGCGCAGACTTATTTTCATAAGAATTGGGCAAACTCGGCTTTTTCAGCTTTTCAGCAAATGCGTGAGACAAACTGAGGGCTAATCCCAAAATCAAAATCTTGGCCCATTGTTGGCGTTTGCTTTTCAAAGTTGCAGACTTCTTTTTCACTATCTAACCCTGTATACGTTTATTAGGCACCTGCATGGAGCTAACTTGATTACTATATCTTCTAATTTTCGCCTGATAATGACTGATATGCACGGTAAATCGCCAAAAACTCTACGCCAAGATTTATTACAGCAGCGCCAAGAATTTGCTGCGGCAGAGGGCTACGCCCAAGCAAGGGATCGCTTGATTGCAGGGCTAATTGACTTTTTGGCAAACTATGGCAAATCTTTGCAGTCAATTGCCCTGTATTGGCCCATACAAGATGAAGTTGATTTACGCCCTGCCTTAATCGCATGGGCACAAAAAGCTCCTGAACGCAAACTATCCCTTCCTTTTGCGCGACCTGATAAACATCTCGATTTTTACGAATGGCGCGATGGAGACACCTTAAAACCGAGTAAGCATGGCGTACCTGAACCTGAGCTGGATAACTCCTCAAGACCTCAACTCATTCCTGATTGCATCCTCATTCCCTGCGTCGGCTGGTCTAGCTCTACGACGAATGAAAAAACCCATTATTGGCGCCTGGGTTATGGTGGCGGCTATTTCGATCGCACCTTGTCGCAACTGAGAAAAGAGAGCCCAAGCCTCATATGCATGGGGATTGGGTTTGATTGGCAAAAACTAAATGATGTCGAATGGGCAGCTCAAACACATGATGAGCCCTTAGACTTACTGCTAACTGAATCCGGATTATTAAGTTAGCCGATTTTTCAAATATTTACTTCTTTAGATCTAAATTATCGGCAATTGCCAAAACGGCATCTGCCTGATTTAAGGAATAAAAGTGAATGCCAGGTGCGCCAGCTGTTAAAAGCTGATCGCATAAATCAGTCACAACCTCTTCACCAAATGCGCGAATAGAAGCAATGTCATCACCGTAAGACTCTAGACGCAAACGAATCCAACGCGGAATCTCGGCGCCACAAGCATCTGAAAAACGGAGTAATTGGTTGCTGTTAGTAATCGGCATGATGCCGGCAATAATCGGCTGTATAACGCCTAAGTCATAAGCCTCATCGACAAAGCGGAAGTAGGCATCACTGTTATAAAAATATTGCGTTACGGCAGAGTTTGCGCCCGCCTTCATTTTTTGAACAAAGAAATCGACGTCACTTGCAGGTGACTTTGCTTGTGGATGTGTTTCTGGATAAGCCGCTACATCGATGTGAAACCAATCCCCGGTTTCTGTACGGATAAATTCGACTAACTCATTAGCATGATGAAACTCGCCATACTGACCCATTCCAGAAGGCAAATCGCCGCGCAGCGCAACGATGCGCTTCACACCTAAAGCCTGATATTGCTTTAACATCTCGCGCACGCTTTCACGTGAGCTACCAACACAAGACAAGTGAGGAGCGACTGCAGCACCTGCTGCATGAATGTCGCTCACCACTTTTAATGTGCCAGACTGGGTAGAACCTCCAGCGCCAAAAGTCACGGAATAAAATGCTGGGTTGAGCATTTCACTAAAACGCTCACGCACAAGGTGTAACTTATTCTCACCTTCAGATGATTTTGGAGGGAAGAATTCGATGCTTAATTCCATGATTGGGGGCCTAGGTTTCTATTGAACAAGACTTGGATTAATAACGATAGTGATCAGCCTTGTATGGACCTTCCTTCGAAACCCCAATGTAGGAAGCTTGCTGATCAGACAGTACTGTTAACTCTGCATTCAGAGTTTTGAGCTGCAAACGAGCAACCTTCTCATCCAAATGCTTGGGCAATGTGTAAACGCCAATTGGGTATTTGTCTGTACCAACTGCATTCCACAATTCAATTTGTGCAATTACTTGGTTTGCAAATGAAGAGCTCATCACATATGAAGGATGGCCTGTACCGCAACCTAAATTAACAAGACGGCCTTTAGCCAAGATAATAATGCGCTTCTCAGGTTTGCCATTGGCTGCTGGAAAAATCACGTGGTCAACTTGTGGCTTAATCTCTTCCCATTTGTATTTTTCAATACCAGCAACATCAATTTCATTATCAAAGTGACCGATGTTACAAACAATGGCTTGATTCTTCATCTTAGCCATGTGGTCATGCGTGATCACATGGTAGTTGCCTGTTGCAGATACAAAGATGTCTGCTTTATCGGCAGCGTAATCCATGGTTACAACGCGGTAACCTTCCATAGCAGCTTGCAATGCACAGATTGGATCCACTTCAGTTACCCAAACTTGGGCAGATAAAGCGCGCAATGCTTGAGCTGAACCCTTACCTACATCGCCGTAGCCACAAACTACAGCAACCTTGCCCGCAACCATTACATCCGTAGCACGCTTGATCGCGTCAACTAAAGACTCACGGCAACCATAGAGGTTGTCGAACTTGCTCTTAGTCACTGAGTCATTCACATTAATTGCCGGGAACTTCAAATCACCTTTTGCAAACATTTGATACAGGCGATGCACGCCAGTAGTTGTTTCTTCGGTAACGCCTTTTACTTTTTCTAAACGTGTGGAGTACCAAGTTGGATCTTGTGCCAATTTTTTCTTGATAGCAGCAAACAAAATAGTTTCTTCTTCGCTGGTTGGATGATTCAAGCAAGCCTGATCATTTTCAGCGCGAGCGCCGAGATGCAACAATAAAGTCGCATCGCCGCCATCATCCAAAATCATGTTGGTGTAACCACCGTCGGACCACTCAAAAATACGATGGGTAAAGTCCCAGTACTGCTCAAGGGTTTCACCTTTGATAGCAAATACTGGCGTACCGTTAGCTGCGATTGCAGCTGCAGCGTGATCTTGGGTTGAGAAAATATTGCACGATGCCCATTGCACTTCGGCGCCAAGTGCCTCGAGAGTCTCGATCAATACTGCAGTTTGAATGGTCATGTGCAATGAACCAGTGATGCGTGCACCACGCAGCGGCTGCTGTGCAGCAAATTCATCGCGAATAGCTATAAGACCAGGCATCTCAGTTTCAGCAATTGCAATTTCTTTACGACCAAAGTCAGCCAAAGAAATATCAGCAATTGCGCAATGAGTTGCAACAAAGTTATTTAAATCAGAAACGGTATTCATTAATGCTCCAGCTAAATACGATCCAATGCTGGAGTAGAAACTCGCTAGCCATTGAATCATGGGTTAGCGAGCGCGGTTGCAATTAGCAAACTCCGCCTAGGAATTTGCTCCCTTCAAGCCTGGGGAAGTGCTGGGTCACAGCAATCCTTGCAACGCTCCTTGAAGGTATGGCGAAATTGTAATCAATTTCGCCATAGTTCGCCTCAATACATCTACATACTGCTTTTAATGCTCTTTTATGCGCTCCAATACCTATAGACCTGCCGCTGCACGCAATACCGGTGCTTTATCGCATTGTTCCCAAGTAAATTCTGGCTCCTCACGGCCGAAGTGACCGTAAGCAGCAGTCTTGCGATATATAGGACGCAAGAGATTGAGCATCTTCACAATGCCTTTTGGACGCAAATCAAAGTGCTCGGACACCAGTTGAGCAATCTTCTCATCTGAAATCTTGCCTGTGCCGAAAGTGCTCACCATCACTGAAGTTGGTTTTGCAACACCGATAGCATAAGAGATCTGAATTAAGCACTTGCTTGCCAATCCTGCAGCAACTACATTCTTAGCAACATAACGGCCAGCGTATGCTGCAGAGCGGTCAACCTTAGAAGGGTCTTTGCCTGAGAAAGCACCGCCACCATGAGGAGCGGCGCCGCCATAGGTGTCTACAATAATCTTGCGACCAGTTAAACCACAATCACCTTGTGGACCACCAATAACGAAGCGACCAGTTGGATTTACCAAAAAGTTAATTGCACCCTTAATTAAATGCTTTGGTAAAACTGGCTTAATGATTTCTTCGATTACAGCTTCACGCAATTTTTCGAGAGAAATTTCTTCATCATGTTGTGTAGACAACACCACCGTGTCGATAGAGTCCGGCTTGCCATCAACGTAACGCAATGTCACTTGTGACTTTGCATCAGGACGCAACCAATTTAAACGGCCATCACGGCGCAATTGAGACTGACGCTCCACTAGGCGGTGTGACAAGTGGATAGGCAATGGCATGAGTTCAGCAGTCTCATCACATGCATAGCCAAACATTAAACCTTGGTCGCCAGCACCCTGGTCCAAGCCGTCGTCATGTGCCTTATCGACACCTTGAGCAATGTCAGGACTTTGTTTGTCATAGGCAACTAACACCGCACAACCTTTGTAATCAATGCCGTAGTCCGTATTGTCGTAACCAATTTCACGCAAGGTATTGCGTGCTACCTGGATATAGTCAACATTTGCGTTCGTAGTGATTTCACCGGCGAGCACAACCAAACCAGTGTTGCATAAAGTTTCTGCTGCAACACGTGCAGTTGGATCTTGGGCCAAAATGGCATCCAAGATAGAATCAGAAATTTGGTCTGCTACTTTATCGGGATGACCTTCAGAAACAGATTCTGAGGTAAAGAAGTAATCGTTTGCCATTGCATATTCCTTTAAAAATTAACACGATCATTGGGACAACTCGACGTGCCAGGAACTACAACGGCGACGCTTTAGCAGAATTTATGAATCGCCCTGCAAGTTGCCTTAACTCAGCGATGGTGTAATTCTATCTGAAAAGACCCCTTTTAGGCAACTATGTCTTTATATCCGCCTCTTTCTAGCCCTTTAGACTTGCATTGAATATCATTGGGGGGTGCGAAAACCCCTTCTCAGCCTCAGCCTCAATACGATTGCCATGCTTCCCCTTGCCCTGGTGCAAGTGATTGGCGCCCTTTTAGGTATGTTGGCCTATATTGGCTCCAAGCAATACCGCTCTCTATTTCGCCCGCAATATGAAGCCGTAGTAATTGCCCACGGGCTGCCTTTCAAGCTCTGGACGGCAATCAGGGCATCTGGAATGCTATTTTCAGACAGTCTTTGGATTTGGCGAAACCCCAAAAAAGCACTCAAATTAGTTGAGGTGAAAAACTGGGATCTAGTAGAGGCCGCTATTGGCGAAGGTCACGGATTAGTAATGCTTACTCCACATCTTGGTGGCTTTGAAATTATTCCGCGAGTATTAGCGGGTCATTTCCCGGCAACTATTCTCTATCGCCCCTCGCGACAAAAATGGCTAAACGAAGTTGTAGAGGAGGGTCGCGCCTATCCTAATATGCATTTCGTTCCAACCAATCTCAACGGTGTACGCCAAATGACTAGAGCGCTTACACGGGGTGAAGCAATTGGCATTCTTCCAGATCAAGTTCCTAGTGGTGGTGAAGGAGTGTGGGTCCCCTTCTTTGGGCGACCCGCTTACACCACACCATTACCTGCGCGCCTAGCGAACCGCAACAACACCCCAGTAGTAATGTTCACTGCGAAACGAAAGGGAATTGGATCTGGTTGGCTCATGCAAGCTACCCGTCTTGCGCCCTTATCTGAAGATGCCAATGTTGCTGCAGCCGAACTCAATATAGCTATTGAAAACGCAGTAATGAATGCGCCAGAACAATTTATTTGGTCTTATAACCGTTACAAGCATCCTGCTGGTGCAGAATTGCCTCCAAGCCAATAGTAGATTCATTAAAAAATTTTGAAATGACCTGGTTATCCAACCTTTTCAATTTCTTAGCGCTCAATCTATTGCGCCTCTTCGCTTTTTTGCCATACACCATTACCGTCCATGTAGGCTATGGTCTTGGTTGGCTAGCAGCCCATATTCCCAATAGTCGCTCCAATGTAGTCAAAATCAACTTACGTTTATGCTTTCCTGATCTCAACGAAAAAGAGATTAATAATCTAGCCTTAGAGCACTGGAAACTCTTTGGTCGCAGCGTATTAGAAAGAAGTCGCATTTGGCTGGGTAGTGGAAAGCAAATTACCGATATAGTCAGCGTCGATTCTGCAATCCCTTTGGGAGATCGCAAGCCACGTCTGCTTATCAACCCACACTTTGTTGGGCTCGAGGGTGGCCTTATGGCGCTCTCCGTTTTGGCCAATCAACATGATTGGCCGCGTGGCGCAGGTCTTTACCAAAATATGAAAAACCCATTCTTCAATCAAAAGATGATTGAATGGAGAAATCGCTTTGGTGGAAAATCAATTGAAAGACAAAGTCGTTTAAGGGATCTGATTCGTGAAATTCAAACGGGTAATTTTATTTTTATTGCACCAGATATTGACCTTGGCCCACGTGACTCTATCTTTGTTCCCTTCTTTGGCATCCAAACCAATACCATTACTTCCGTGTCACGGCTAGCCAGCCTCAGTGGTGCCGAGGTGTGCTTGATGACCACTACACTCAACAAAGATCGCAAAGGGTATATCTGCCACATTAGCGAGCCACTTCCCAGCTTCCCTAGCGGTGATGTGGAAAAAGATACAGCTCGCTTGAATCAATATATTGAAGAACTTGTTCGAGAAAGACCAGCAGAGTACTATTGGGTGCATAAACGATTCAAACATCGACCGCCTGGAGAAACCAATCTTTACGAGTAATGGAAACACCTTTTGAGCACAAATTTAGTCAACCCTGTCCGCAAACTACGCTTCACCAAAATGCATGGTGCTGGCAATGATTTCATTGTGCTTAATGGCATAGATCAAGACCTAAGCACCATTACAAGCGATCAGTGGAAAGCATTAGCACATCGACATTTTGGTATTGGCGCTGATCAGATTCTATTGGTAGAAAAGACCACACACTCTGATGCCGATTTTCGGTATCGCATCATTAACGCTGATGGCAGCGAAGTAGAGCAGTGTGGCAATGGCTCGCGTTGCTTTGTGCGCTTTGTATTGGACCATGGCCTATCTAACAAGAATCCTCTACGAGTTGAAGTTGCACATACCATCCTTACCTTGAAGTCTCATCCTGATGGTCAGGTGGAGGTGGATATGGGCGCACCTATTTTTGATCATAGTCGCATTCCATTTAATGCGGATGGTTTAGCCAGTGTTCAAGAATTTCAGGAAACCCTTTATGCATTGCCTCTTAATTACCCGGCCACACACGAGAGTTTGGTGGGAGTAGTTTCGATGGGCAACCCTCATGCCGTGCAAGTCGTTGGCGATGTAGATAGCGCTCCCGTCTTAGGGGAGGGCCCTGAAATCGAACGGTATGTTGCATTCCCTCAAAAAGTAAACGCAGGTTACATGCAGGTAATCAATCGTAGTGAAATCAAGTTACGCGTATATGAACGCGGTACCGGGGAAACTTTGGCTTGCGGCACAGGAGCTTGTGCAGCAGTGGTTTCAGGAATTCGCAGGGGCTTGCTAGACTCCCCAGTAAAGGTATATACCCGCGGTGGCGATCTTAAAATTGCCTGGGGCGGCTTAATAAATGATATTGTTCAGCCTGTCATTATGACTGGGCCAGCCGTCACCGTATTTGAAGGTGAGGCCGAAATTTAAAGCCCTTTTTTA
Source organism: Burkholderiaceae bacterium (assembly GCA_947373615.1). GTDB lineage: Bacteria > Pseudomonadota > Gammaproteobacteria > Burkholderiales > Burkholderiaceae > Polynucleobacter. The sequence continues at coordinate 8,741 of CANBYN010000029.1, forward strand.
GACCTCTCTTAGATGCCATACTTCTCACGATAGGCTTTTACTGCAGGCAAATAATGAGTAAGCTCAGCATCACTAGATGCCGTTAAAAAAGACATCACATCGGCTAGGCTTGCAATTGCAATAACCGGCAATCCAAATTCTTGCTCAACCGCCTGTACTGCCGATTTCTCTCCAACCTCAGTGGCTGTACCCGATCTCTCCATACGATCTAATGCAATCAATACTGCTGCAGGTTCCGCACCTGCAGCACGAATAAGGCCTACCGACTCTCGAACTGAAGTTCCAGCCGAAATAACATCATCGATGATGACAACTTTGCCCTTTACGGGCGCCCCCACCAAAGAGCCTCCCTCACCATGATCTTTAGCTTCTTTGCGGTTATATGCATAAGGAACATTGACTCCTAGCCCTGCCAAGGCAATGGCCGTAGCTGCAGCCAATGTAATGCCCTTGTAGGCCGGACCATAAAGCATATCAAACTGAATGCTAGATTCTTGCAAAGATTTGGCGTAATAACAGCCTAAAGCACTCAGGCGGGCGCCATCATTAAAGCCGCCTGCATTAAAGAAATAAGGAGAAAGTCTTCCCGCTTTAGTTTTAAACTCCCCGAAGGACAAAACGTTTGCCTCTAAGGCAAAGCGAATAAAGTTATCTTGATTAGAATTATTTGAGCTCATAGGCCTACATGTTACGCATCATTTCCGCGAACCTCAACGGTATCCGTTCCGCAGTCCAAAAAGGCTTTCTGCCATGGGCAATTAAACAAAAAGCGGACTTTATCTGTCTGCAGGAGCTGAAGGCTCAGCGCGATGACTTAGATGAACTCATTCTAAATCCTAGTGGCATGCACGGCTTCTTTCATCATGCCGAAAAGAGAGGTTACAGCGGCTGCGGCATCTATACGCCCCATAAACCTGACGAAGTCTTATACGGCTATGGAAATAAAGAATTCGATGCTGAAGGTCGCTATGTAGAAGTGCGCTTCAAAGGACTTTCAGTAATCTCAGTCTACATGCCCTCAGGCTCTAGCTCACCTGAGCGCCAAGAAGCCAAGTATCGCTATCTAGATAGCTTCTTGCCGCACCTCATCAAGCTTAAAAAATCTGGCCGTGAAATTGTCATGTGTGGCGACATCAACATCGCCCATCAAGAAATTGATCTGAAAAACTGGAAAGGTAATCTTAAAAATTCTGGCTTCTTGCCTGAAGAACGCGCATGGCTTAATAATCTCTTTGGCAAGGTCGGTTATGTAGATGTATATCGCGCTCTAGAACCTGAGGCTACTGAGTCTTGCTATACCTGGTGGAGTAATCGCGGTCAAGCATATGCAAAGAACGTTGGTTGGCGAATCGATTATCACATTAGTACGCCAGGCATTGCAGCAACTGCTGAAAAAACTGCAGTCTACAAAGGTGAACGCTTCTCAGATCATGCACCACTCATCGTCGATTACAACTGGAAGATTTAATTTAAAACTTTGTATTAGTCTTTTTTGATCTGCACTATTTGATAGTGGATTGTCAGCCAAATCAGGATGAGGACAGGAGCGCCAATAATCGCAGTGCCATAAAAGAACGCTTGATAACCAAAGTTATCTACAAACACACCAGAGAATCCAGCTAACCATTTCGGTACCAGCAGCATCATCGAGCTAAATAGAGCGTATTGAGTTGCAGAGTAGCGAATATTTGTTAGCGATGATAAGAACGCAATAAAGGCAGCGCTAGCAATGCCTGAACTCAAATTATCGGCAGAAATTACCCAAATCAAACCATGTAAGTCGTGGCCTTGAGTGGCCAACCAAGCGAACAGTACATTACTTACGGCAGATAAAATAGCGCCTACAAATAAAATTCGCAAAACGCCAAAGCGTAGAGTGAGGATCCCACCCACAAATGCGCCAACTAAGGTCATTGCAACACCAAACACTTTGCTAACGGCCGCCACTTCATCTTTGGTGTAGCCCATATCTACATAGAACGGATTGGCCATAATGCCCATCACTACATCGCTAATTCTGTAGATGGCAATTAAAGATAGAATCAGAACTGCATGCCAACGATAGCGCATAATAAATTCAGCGAATGGCTCAATCAAGGTTTGATAGAGCCATGCTTTTGCACTTCGGACTTTTGCCAATTCGTATCGTGCTGGTTCCTTACTCAATAAAGTGGTAATCACGCCAATGCTAATTGAAAAAGCCATGCATAGGTAGGCGAACTGCCAAGCTTGGGCATCATATCCACTGCCTGTCTCTGCCCGAGCAGCAAGCCATAAAACACCAGCCCCCGCCCAAATCAAAGCAAGTCGATAACCCGTTTGATATGTGGCTGCCAAAGCAGCCTGATGGTCGCTATTAGCAGATTCAATCCGAAAGGCATCTAGTGCAATATCTTGAGTTGCAGATCCAAATGCCACCAACAGCGCACACCATACGACTGAATTAAGTGCAAGCTTAGGATCTAGGGTGGACATTCCAACCAGGCCAATGATGATCAACCCTTGGGCGAAAAGTAGCCAGCTACGGCGACGCCCAAACATATTGGTTAAGATTGGAATTGGCAAGCGATCTACTAGGGGCGCCCATACCCACTTAAAAGCATAAATTAATCCAACCCAAGTTAAGTAACCAATTGTGCTGCGATCGATCCCGGCTTCACGCAACCAAAAACTGAGGGTTCCTAGAATTAATAAAAGCGGTAAGCCAGCAGAAAAACCCAAGAAGAGCATTCGCAGGCAAGGCCATTCGAGATAGACTCGAAAGTCTTTTAGCCATGAGTGGACTACATTCAACACACGTGCATTTTCAATGCTAGGCACGACAAATACGGAATAACGCCAAACTGCCAAAAAGATTAGGCATCAAAGTAACCTGTCGACCTTCATGCAAGATGTATTGATCTAGAACCTTAAGACCAAGACTCGATGCTAATTTTTCAAAGTCAGCAATCGTCAATACACGTACGTTTGGCGTGTTGTACCACTGATAAGGCAAGCTCTTTGATACAGGCATGCGACCAAGACCAACCGCTAAACGATGTGACCAATGAGCAAAATTTGGAAATGACACAATCGACTCCTTGCCAACGCGAATAACTTCTCGCAAGATCTTTTCGGTCTGATGAATCGTTTGGACAGTCTGTGAAAGCACCACCGTATCAAAGCTGCTATCTTCAAAAAGAGCTAGACCCCCTTCTAAATCTTGCTGAATAACATTTAAACCTTTTTGAACACATGCAAGGACGCGTGCATCATCAATTTCAACGCCATAAGAATGTACGGGCTTTTGTTTTTGCAAGAATGCTAAGAAGCTGCCATCTCCACAACCCAAATCAAGCACCTTACTATTGGGTGCAATCCAATTTGCTATCGCTTCAAAAT
>CANBYN010000030.1 GCA_947373615.1 Burkholderiaceae bacterium
AATGTAATATGGATGAAGTCGAGGCTAGCATTAATGCCCATGAGGCACCACTTCAAAAGACTGCTGGCGATATTGAATTTATACGTGAGACTCTCGCAGAATGCATGTGGGACGATGTCGGTATTTCTAGAACCAAAGAAAGTTTGATACGGGCTAGATCAAGGCTAAATGAGCTTGGGAATCAGTTGGCTCAGATGGGGGTTGGTAATTTAGAGCGAGCCTATAGCGTTACCTGGCAAGATTGGATGAATCTACAAAATTTAATTTTGGTTAGTAAGGCGGTTACCGAGGCTGCTATCTCACGAGAAAATTCTAGGGGCGCGCATTATCGGGACGACTTTCCAGAACCGGGTTCTTTAGAGGGCTCATACTTTACTGCCGTTAATCTTAGCGAGCGAGGCTTGCAGATGGAAAATAGACCTGTGCAATTTACTCTGGTAAAACCGGGCGAAACTATTTTGCTTGAAAGCTAATCATTTTTGATTTGATTGAACCTGGCCAATTTATTTTGGCCTCGTTAATTATTTTTGGTGCCTATTTTATTTTTGGCATATCTGGTTTTGGCTCTTCCATTGTTTCTGTTCCTTTATTGGTTCAGATGTATCCACTAAAGATAGTGGTTCCTATGATGGTCCTTATCGATATTTGTGCATCTTTATATGTGGGTAAAAAGTCCCTTGGCGAGGCTAACTTTAAAGAATTAAAGTGGCTTTTTCCATTTAGCTTGATTGGTATGATACTGGGCATAGTCTTACTCATTAAAGCACCAAGCGAGCCCTTATTGCTCACTCTCGGCTGCTTTGCGGCGGCTAACGGGATTCGGGTCTTATGGCAAAGAAATGTGGAGGCGCTCGAGCCGATTAATAAATGGTGGGCAGCCCCCTTTGGTTTTTTTGGGGGCACATTTACTGCACTATTTGCTACCGGTGGCCCTATTTATGCTTCGTATCTTGGCTTTCGCATCAATGATCCAAAAACATTGCGCGCCACCATGGCGTTCGCCATTTTTATTCTAACCTTTTTACGTCTGACTTTGATGCTCGTAACTGGTCTAATTTTGAGTTGGGCAGTGATAGGTATGGCAATTTTCCTTCTGCCAGCAACATTTCTAGGGATCTGGTTTGGAACCCATGTGCATACTAAGTTAAGCAATGTAGCAATGCGTGTAGCTTATGGTTCTATTTTGCTATTTTCAGGAACTGCACTATTGTTGCGCTACTTTTCCTAGAGAACCTTGCCAGGACTCATGATATTTTTTGGATTAAGCTATTTTCCTTTTCCTGCTTAAAGACGCTTGATGTTGGGTGCCGCCAATCCATCAATCATGATATTAATGCATGATGGTAATTTGCTGTCTATGGCTCGCTTGGCGGCAGGGAGAACTTCCCTTGAGTCGTCCACATACTCTCCATATCCACCAAATGCCTCGCAAACTTTTTCATAACGCGAAGGAAGAAGCTCGCAACCAAGTGTTCTATCCTGGCCATAGTCGCGTACTTGAATTTGATACTCTGCATTCCACCTGGCATCATTGCCAACAATTAATGTAAACGGCAATCTATAGCGTATAGCGGTATCTATTTCAGCGCTATGAAAGCCAAAAGTCCCATCGCCCATGACTGCAATGATGGGTACATTGGGCTTTGCAATGCTTGCAGCAGCTGCAAATGGCAGGCCAGCACCAATGGATCCCGCCACCCCATTAATCACCCTGTTTGGGGCATGCAAGCAAGCCTGAGCCCATTGACCAATCTCACCTCCATCGCTAATGAGGACAGAGTCAGGGTGGCTATCTAAAATTTCTTGGAGCGGTGCAAGGGCTAAAACAGGGTGTAACTTGCCTTTGTTGGCAGGAATATTTGCCCAAGCTACGGGCTTAAAGTGAATGGCATCAGAAACTTCTTTTTGCCAATCCGATTGTGCACTATTTATACCTAGGTTAAGACTGAGAATTTGGTCGATTGCACTTGGAACATCTGATAATGCGGATTCCACTAAGCGTTGCCCTAATGCATTCTTTGCTCGTTTTATTTCTTCTGCATCTGGATCAATTTGTAGAAATAGACATTCTTTGTTAAATCCTGGGCTTTGTGCAAACTTCAGAGTAAAGTCGACTTTCTTTCCAAGAAGTAATACGTAATCTGCTTGACTTAAAACTTCAGAAAAAGCGCCCAAACTGGGGTCACCGATTCCACGTGGACTCTCCATTCCTACTACCGGTATACCAAGTACTTGAACTAATTTAGACAACAAGACTTTGCCTGCTTTAGATTGCATCTGTGGACCAGTCAGAATCAAAGGTTTGCTAGCTTCTTTGAGTTTTGTAACAATCTTTGAAATATTGGATTCTGGTGCAAGTATTTTCTCGGCATTAAAAGAGGCAGGTACAGGCATAACAGAACTTTCTGGCAGGGCGAATTCAAGAACATCTGTAGGCAGGCTAAGATGCACCGGACCCGGCCTTCCTGATTTGGCGATTTGAATCGCTTTAGCTATATCAAGACCAATAACTTCCGTTTTTTGACAGACCCATGAAGCTTTAGTCAAAGGGGCGGCAATATCAGCTTGCCGCATTTCCTGAAATGCTCCTTTGCCTAGTTGTCCTAAAGGGGCGTGACCAGATAATAGAACCACTGGAGATTCAGCCATGGCTGCAGTGTAGAGGGCAGAGATAGCATTCGCATGACCAGGCCCTCCAGTCACTAAAGCTATTCCAACTTCTCCTGTCAATCTTGCCCAAGCATCTGCCATATGAACTGCTGCACCCTCATGCCGAGTATGAATCAGATCTATCGTGGAATCAAATATAGCATCGTACACAGGCATGATGTGATTGCCTGATAGGGTAAAAATCTTAGTAATGCCTGCCGTCGCAAGCACTTTCACGAGGACGGATGCTCCATTTATATTTTTATAATTCATTTTTTTAGTTTATATACTTCCGATTGACTACTCAGTTTTGAATAGGCGACATATTGAGAGACCGCAATTTTTCACTAACCATGGAGGAAAGTATTTGTGGGTGCGGATTTAAATAATGAGGAGTCTATATGCTTCATTCAAGATCCTAGGAAATGTTAGATAAAGCTTCAAATTTAAAGACACCCAATAGGTATCTTTAAATAATGTTTACTGAGCAACAATATTGCGAGCCTTAATCACCTTTTCCCAGACAGCAGACTCATTTTTAATTTGAGCATCTAGTTCTTTGGGGGTATTCGCAATTGCAGTGAGACCATTAATTTCTAGGCTCTTGCGCATTGCCTCAGATTCCAAAGCCTTTTGTGTCGCTATATAAATTTTATCGACGATAGCTTTTGGAGTTCCTGCGGGTGCAGCTAACGCATACCAGCCAACATTGACGAATCCGGGGATGGCTGCCTCTGAAACAGTGGGAACATCTGGTAATTGCGCAACTCTTTTACTGCTAGTAATGGCTAGGGCTTTGATCTTCCCCGCCTTTGCAAAGCCTGCTGCCGCAGGAAGGTTGCCAACCATAAAGTCGATTTGTCCTGAGACTAAGTCATTAATTGCGGGGGCTTCACCTTTATATGGGACATGAGTAGCACCGATTCCAGCTGCATAAGTAAAATTTTCTCCTGCCATATGCACTTGGCTACCAATTCCAGCTGAGCCAAAGGTTAGTTCCTTAGTTTTTGCTAAAGCGATTAGCTCTTTTAAGTTATTGACTGGAAGATTTGGGCTAACTGATACCAGCATAGGACCACCAGCGACAGCAGTAATATACGTTAAGTCGGTAGCATAATTTAATGGAAGCTTTTTATATAGATATGGGTTAACTGTCATCATGCTTCCTGATGCGAGCAGAAGGGTATATCCATTAGGCGGCGAATTGGCTACGACTTCAGCGCCAATATTGCCTCCAGCACCACCTCTATTTTCAACGATGACATTTTGACCCAGAATGGTGGTCATTTGTTGCGCAAAAATTCTTCCGAGAATATCGGTAGTGCCGCCAGCGGCAAAGGGAATAATCAATTTAACGGGTTTATCTGGCCAGCTCTGAGCATGTGTGATTGAAGGGGAGGCAATACATGCTAGCGCGCCCAAGCTTATGAATGCATGTTTTAAAGCGGTAATAAATTCTTTCCTAAACATCTTGCTCCTCCAGGTTTATTAGTGTTTTTTATCTTAGCTCTTATTTCATTAAACAAGCTCTATTTATAAGTAATAAGCTTATCTCTTTCTTAAAAACGGCGTGTCCCTTGCAAGTGATTTAAATCATCTATATGATATAGATATGTCCACTATTTTGATCTCTGAGTTCATCACTAGTCAAGCCCTAGAAACCCTGCGTTCTATACATCATGTTGAGTATGAGCCGGAGTTGTACAGGGATCGTGCGGCTTTAATTGCTGCAATGCAAAATATTAATGCACTCATTGTTCGTAACTTGACTCAAGTAAATGAAGAAGTATTGAAAGCTTCTCCGAATTTGAAGGTCGTTGGGCGCTTAGGGGTTGGGCTTGAAAATATTGAGTTACCCGCTTGTGCAAAACGCAATATCAAAGTCATTCCCGCAACAGGTGCTAATGCTGAGTCGGTAGCTGAATATGTTGTCGGAGCAGCTGTTGCATTAACACGCGGATTTATTCCGGCTACGATAGCAACACGTCAAGGGGGGTGGCCTCGCCCACGTTTTTCTAGTTACCATGAATTTTTAGGTCAGACATTAGGCATAGTAGGCTTTGGAAGTATTGGAAGAGTAGTTGCTAAAAAAGCGCAAGCATTTGGCTTGCACTGCATTGCTTATGATCCAATGCTATCTGGTGCTTCTGTAGTTCTTAACGAGTTTTCAGTCCCCTTGCTCACCCTAAGTGATTTGCTTTCTAGAAGCGATGCAGTTTCTTTGCACCTTCCTTATTTACCAGAGACCAAAAATTTGTTTAATGCCTTAATACTTGATCAGATGAAAGAAGGCGCTTGTCTGATTAACACTGCGCGAGGTGGGATAGTAGATGAGCTGGCCTTAGCAGAGCGATTGCGCTCAGGGCGGATTGGTGGCGCTGCAATCGATGTCTTTTCTACAGAGCCCGCCAAAGATTTAAATCATTTTGCGGGAATTGAGAACCTCATTCTGACCCCACATATTGCTGGTGTCACGCATGAGAGTAATGAGCGTGTTAGTCAAATGATTGCAGATGAAATAAATCGGTATTTAGGGGTTTGAAATGAACTTATCCTATGAAGAGATGCTTCAGTTAGCGACGGATGGCTTGAAGGCTGCGGGTATTGGTGATAAGGCAGCTTTTGAGACGGCGCAATTTTTAGCACTTGCTGAAATGGATGGTTTAGCCTCACATGGCTTGGCCCGAGTTGCGCAATATGCAGGGCATGCAAAAAATGGTCGAGTAGAGTTAGCCCCTAAAATTAAAGTTCGCCCCTTTAAGGCCTCTGCAGCTTTAGTTGATGCTTCTGATGGCTTGGCTTTTCCTGCTCTTCGTTTTGCAACGGATTTATCAGTTAACCTCGCCTCAAAAAGCGGGGTGGGTCTTGTAGCAGTCACAAATAGTCATCACTTTGGAGTTGCTGGGCATTTTGCCGAGGCTGCTGCACGAGCAGGCTATATCTCTTTATTGTTTGGCAATACTCCAGCTGCGATGCCAATGGTTGGCGGAAGCAAGGCAATGTTCGGCACCAATCCTTTGGCGGCTGCATTTCCAATCATGAATAGTGATCCCTTAGTAATTGATATGTCCTTATCTGCAGTTGCACGTGGAAAATTATTGGTTGCTGCAAAGAAAGGGGAATCTATTCCCGAAGGTTGGGCATTATCAGCTAATGGAAAGCCAACCACAGACCCACAAGAGGGGTTAAAAGGCTTGATGGTCCCATTGGGTGGAGATAAGGGTGCATTGCTAGCATTGATTGTTGAATTGTTAGTGGTGGGCTTATCTGGAAGCAGATTTTCATATGAAGCCGATTCATTTTTTGATGCCAAAGGGAACCGTCCCCGCATTGGCCAGCTCTTGCTCACAATTGATCCAGACCTTGCAGGCAGCCAAGTTTTTGCAAATAAAATGCGCGATTTTTTAAAAGCTTTGGTTTCTGATTCAGGTACTCGTCTACCAGGGCAGAGACGTTTTAAGCAAAGGGCAGCAGGATTTAAAGAGGGTGTAAATATTTCTGATGTAGTGATAGGGGAAATTCAGACTGGTATTCGTCAGTCATGGAATGGGTAGCATTCAAACGAGGTTGATAAGGAGAAAAAAATGATTCATTTTGTCGTGCATGAACCAGGAGACGTCGTAGGCGTTGTCGTGGTAGAGGGTGTGAAAGCCGGTACTGATTTAATAGGCTGGGTAATGGATGGTGACAGCACTGTCAATATCAAATCTGAAAGTGATATTCCAATTGGACACAAGATTGCATTGCAGGATATGAAGGCTGGCGACACCATCATTAAGTACGGTGTTGATATCGGTAAGGTAGTTGCTCCCATCAAAAAGGGTGAGCATACCCATGTTCAAAATGTCAAAACTAAGCGTTGGTAATCGATACCCGCATTCATTACGATATTAAGAGAGATAGAAAATGATTAATTTAAAAGAAGCAACTTTTATGGGCTATCGCCGTGAAAATGGTCGCATGGGTATTCGTAACCATGTTGTTATTCTGCCCTTAGATGATTTATCGAATGCCGCATGTGAAGCAGTTGCAAACAATATTAAAGGTACGATTGCCATTCCGCATCCTTATGGTCGCCTTCAGTTTGGTGCAGACTTAGAGCTTCACTTTAGAACCTTGATTGGTGCAGGTTGCAATCCAAATGTAGCCGGAGTGGTAGTGATTGGTATTGAGCCACAGTGGACAAAGATTGTGGTTGATGGGATTAAAGCCTCTGGTAAGCCGGTGGAAGGTTTCTGGATTGAAGGAAATGGCGATACGGCAACTATTGCAAGTGCTAGTAAAGCTGCTTACTCCATGATGAAACACGCCTCTAAACAGCAACGTGTTTCTGCTCCACTATCCGAGCTATGGGTTTCAACAAAGTGTGGTGAGTCAGATACTACTTCTGGTTGTGCATCTAACCCAACGGTTGGAAATGCATTTGATAAGCTTTATGAGATTGGTTCTACCTTAGTCTTTGGCGAAACAACAGAGTTAACGGGTGGCGAGCATTTGGTTGAAGCACGTTGCCGTACGCCAGAAATTAAGAAAAAATTCCGTCAAATGTTTGATCACTATCAAGATGTAGTCGAGAAAAATAAAACTAGCGATTTATCAGATTCTCAGCCTACCAAAGGCAATATTGCTGGCGGCTTAACTACGATTGAAGAAAAAGCCCTCGGTAATATTCAGAAGATTGGTAAGAAATGTGTTGTGGATGGAGTGCTAGACAAGGCTGAGACCCCAACTATTCCAGGTTTACATTTTATGGACTCTTCATCTGCTGCTGCCGAGATGGTTACGCTTTGTGCAGCCGCTGGTTTTGCAGCCCACTTCTTTCCAACTGGGCAAGGTAATGTGATTGGCAATCCAATTCTTCCAGTGATTAAGCTGTGTGCTAATCCTAAAACAGTTCGTACGATGTCAGAACATATCGATGTAGATGTTTCTGGTATTTTGCGCCGCGAAGAGAACTTAGATACAGCAGGCGAGAAGCTTCTCGATGCTCTTTTGAGAACTGCGAACGGAGAATTAACAGCGGCGGAGATTTTGGGTCACCGTGAGTTTGTGATGACTCGTCTGTACGAGTCTGCTTAAGTATTAGAGTATGAAATCCCTGACCGCTTATGAAGAAGTTAAGCAAAAGATCACCGAAGATCTGGTCAGGGGGCGTTATCCTATGGGACAGGCCCTGCCTGCCGAAAAGGATCTAGCCAAAGAGTTGGATGTATCCATAGGAACTCTGCGCAAGGCAGTAGATGAATTGGTTGCAGAAGGTATTGTTATCCGTCGCCAAGGCAGGGGAACCTACATTGCTGAACATGATGCCAAAAGACTACTTTATTATTTTTTTCACGTTGTTCGTTGGGATTCCGATAAAAAAACCTACCCTCGCGTTGAGACCGCTTCTTTTGAATCTGGGCAAGCAAGCAAGGAAGAGTCTCTGAAGTTGGCTATTAAAGAGGGGGCTCCTATTTGGCGTATCGTTACTCGCTTATATTTAGAAGATGAGTGTGTAATGATTGACCATATTGCCTTAGATAGAAAACGATTCAAAAAATTAACTCGCAGTGAGTTTGATAAGCGGAAAGGCAGTATTTACCAGCTCTATCAAATGCATTATGGTCAGTCAGTAGTAAAAACGAATGAAAGATTGCGGGCTGGATTAGCGGGTAGACAAATGTCAACCTGGCTAAAGTTAAAGCCAGAGTCTCCTGTGCTCCATATACGAAGAGTAGCCTTAGACATACAAGATAAGCCTATTGAGTGGCGCATTTCTACGCTTAACACCTCTCATCATGAATACTTTAATGAGTTAGTTACCTAGCTTTTGCATTTTTTAATTCTTTAGCCCAATTAATTAGGTTTTCACTGAGATTCTCTATTTCTTGATCCCAGCTTAAGCGGTTTGGAAAGAATGGCCTTAATTCTTCTCCAATTCCACAGCCCCATAACTGAAGATTAGCTTGTTGCCCACACCAAGAAATCGCCTGTAGAAGGTGATTCTTCAGAAATTCTTCTCCATTCGCCTCAATAGTCGCCCGATCCATTGGGCAGCCATCAGAAAATAGAATCATTGTCTTGTGGGTATATCGGTTATTACTACTATTTTGTAGGCGTTCAGTTGCCCAAATAAGTGCCTCACCATCAAGGCTTTCTGTATAAATTTCAGGGCGCAGTAGTGCTGCTATGCCTGCTCGAGATTTTCTCCAATTGGTATCAAAGTCTTTAAAAATCCAATGAGCCCGTTCATTGAGGCGACCGGGGTTTGGGGGTTGTCCATTTTTACGCCACTCTTTAAAAGGTCTTCCGCCTTGCCATGTATTGGTGCTGTAACCAAGCACTTCCGTTTTGATACCTGCTTGTTCCAATATTCTCACTAAAGAATCTACGCAGGCCGCAATTTTGACGCGTTGCTCTTTCATGGATCCAGAGCAATCGATTAGGAGTGTTGTTCTAGCATTGACTTTGCAGCTCGTTGCAAGTTGTTTGTATAGTGCTGATTGGAGTGGGGAAGTGGCAGCACGAGTAAGGTAGCGGCGATCTAGTAATCCCTCTGCCTCAGTGGTTTGCCAGCGTTTTGGTAGCTGGCTAGAAAAGATTTGCTGATAGATTCGAATGAGCTTGGCCCAAGGAATATTTTGCTTGGCGATTTCTTGATTTAATTGATCTTGATAAATCGCCAATTGCGCCGACCGAATTTTTTTTCTAGCCTCGTCTTCAGTGTCATAGCTAGAGCTATATATATGATATTTTTCTAATGATTTTTTAAGTAGATTACGCTGCTTACTCGAGTGGTTTGCTTGGTTCTTAAAATCCGCTGCAATTTTCCCAGCATGGGGCGGCACCCATTCAATTTTTAGATGAGTAGCGCTTTGATTTTTACGTTTAGTGCGAATGCTGGGATTATTACGATACTCATCGCCGATTAATCCGTAAACTAGTTTAATGATCTCGTGGGTTACATGTGCATATGCCTTTTGATCATTGCGGTTTGCTTTTAGCTTGACTAGATGTGGCCCCATATTTTCAGCTATGCCAGCTCTAGTAGCTTCAACGATATCTTGCATTAGCTGTGGAATCGGTTGACTGTTGAGCTTCATCCACACGGTGGAAAAGATAGTGACTAATAGCAGGCCAATACTTCCTTCAGAGCCTCCGCTGGCAACAAATTGTTGCAACCAAGCGATAAATTGAGTCTGAATATTTTTTTGACATCCCTTGAGCTCCTCTGGACAATTGCTTTCAACACGGATCTGCTCCAATACCTCAAATATGAGAGATTCGATCATGCCCTCTGGAGCAAGTGAGGCATGCAAGGCTGGATTTGAATGGCGCAGGCGTAATGCGATGCCATCTAATATTCCCCGGGGATAAGCCCATGATTCTTTAAGATTCTCAAGATTGAGATGTGGAGCAATTGACTCAAGTGGAGCAGCGTTATGAAAGAGTTGCCAATCTCGAATTTGCGCACTTTTTTCTCTGGACAATGATCTAATCATTGCACCATATTGCTGCTGTTGCTCGAAGTCTTGATGGGTTTGGGTTTGCAAGGTAAGCTTGATTACGCCGGTATTATTTATTGTTTATATCAAGCTCGCTGGCAAAGCAGCGTTGGTAGTATTCAGCCACTAATGCTTTTTCCTCTGATTCACATTTATTCAAAAATGCAAGAGAGAATGCAATCTGCAAATCTTTAAAGATGCGCCAGTTTTCACCCCAGGTAATCAGAGTTCTTGTCGACATTAATGTAGAGAGATCACCAGCGGCAAAACCATCTCTAGTCAGATTAGCAAGGCCAATCATCGCCTTTGCCTGGGCGTCGGAGAGTTCTGGTACTTTGGCCAGCAAAATCTTTTTCTCTTCCTCTAGTTCAAGGTAGTTCAATGCTGCAACGATGTCCCAGCGATCCATTTGACCGTGATTTAGTAATTGCGTGCCTTGATATAGGCCATTCCAGTTGCCCAGTCCAACAGTATTGCTGGTGGCAAAGATTCGAAAAGCGGGATTAGGATTAATCACTCTATTTTGATCGAGTAGGGTGAGACGACCTTCTCGCTCTAACATTCTCTGAATGACAAACATCACATCTGGCTGTCCTGCATCATATTCGTCGAAGATGAGTGCAACAGGGCGTTGCAAACTCCATGGAATGAGTCCTTCTTGAAAGCGGGTAATTTGTTTGCCATCTGCTAAGGTGATCACATCTTTACCAATGAGATCCATGCGGGTGATTTGGCCATCTAGATTGATGCGCAAGCATGGCCAATTTAGGCGAGCAGCCACTTGTTCTATATGTGTTGACTTGCCAGTGCCATGCATGCCTTGCAGCATGACTCTACGATTGAAAGCAAACCCCGCCAAAATGGCTAATGTGGCCTCGGGATTAAGTTGATAGCTTGGATCAATAGTGGGCACTAGCTCGCTAGCTTGGAGAAATGCGGGGATCTCAAAATCTGCGAAGCCACGACATTCTGGAAAGGCGGCATGCAGGGAAACCTGCTTTTCAGGCTGTAAACCCATTAAATCAATTGAAGAAGTGCTTTCAGCCATTTCCTTGCCTTTAAAAGTCTTAATATGTTGTCAAATATATTCCATATTGGGGTTTATATGCTTGACTTTACTAAAAATACGCTATTATTATCAATATTGTAGAACAAAATGTTCCATTTAATTGAATACCTAGGAGAGCTTTATGTCTAAGTCTGGCGCTAATTTACCTACTGGTCCACAAAAAATGACCCCTTCCGAAGCATTTGTGGAGACGATGGTCGCAAATAAGGTGAAGGATATTTTTGGAATCATGGGCTCCGCTTTTATGGATGCGATGGACATATTTGCTCCAGCAGGTATTCGTTTGATTCCAGTGGTGCACGAACAAGGTGCTGCGCATATGGCTGATGGCTATGCTCGCGTTAGCGGAAATCATGGCGTCGTGATTGGGCAAAATGGTCCTGGTATTAGTAACTGCGTCACCGCAATTGCAGCGGCTTATTGGGCGCACAGCCCTGTGGTGATCATCACGCCTGAAACTGGAACGATGGGTATGGGCTTAGGTGGATTCCAAGAAGCCAACCAATTGCCGATGTTTGAAGAGTTCACTAAGTATCAAGGTCATGTCAATAATCCTAAGCGCATGGCTGAATTTACTGGACGCTGTTTTGATCGTGCCTTATCAGAAATGGGCCCAACTCAACTTAATATTCCGCGTGATTATTTTTATGGTGAAATCGAAGTAGAGATACCACAACCAAATCGCCTTGATCGAGGCCCTGGTGGCGAAAAGAGTTTGGATGAGGCAGCAGAACTATTGGCTAACGCAAAATTCCCAGTAATTATTTCTGGTGGTGGCGTGGTGATGGGTGATGCTATTGA
>CANBYN010000031.1 GCA_947373615.1 Burkholderiaceae bacterium
TAATCATAACGCTTTAGAACCCCACGCCTAGGTGGTCTTGTCACCAAATGGGTTCGTGAACGGTTGCAATTAAACTATAGAGGCTGAAATACCCTATTTTTAAGAAATCCTGGAGAAATCGTATGAATGCTTCACAACTGCTAGAGCAATTTGGACCGAGGGAGTCCATGGACTACGACCTAGTTATTGTGGGCGGAGGCCCAGCCGGTTTATCTGCTGCGATTAAAGCTAAGCAGCTTGCCATCTCCTCTGGGAAAGAGATTAGCGTTTGCGTACTTGAAAAAGGTTCAGAAATCGGCGCTCACATTCTTTCTGGTGCAGTCATGGATCCAAAGGCCCTTACTGAACTCTTTCCTAACTGGCAAGAAATGGGTGCCCCACTCAATACCGAAGTAACACAAGATCAATTTCTGTTCTTAACATCTGATAACTCCTATCAAGTTCCAAATTGGATGTTGCCTCACTGTTTTAAGAATGAGGGTAACTATATCGTTAGCCTCTCCAATGTTGCTCGTTGGCTAGGTGAGCAAGCCGAAGCTCTTGGTGTTGAAATATTCCCCGGCTTCCCGGCGGCAGAAATTTTATACAACGAGCAAGGTGCAGTATGCGGCGTCATCACCGGCTCGATGGGTTTAGACAAAGAAGGAAATCCCACCGATCAATTTCAACTAGGCATGGAGTTGCGCGCAAAGTACACCCTTTTTGCTGAAGGTTCTCGTGGCCATCTAGGCAAACAACTGATTTCGAAATTTGCCTTAGATAAAGAATCTGATCCACAAAGCTATGGGATTGGCATCAAAGAACTATGGGAAGTTGAACCCTCTAAGAGTAAGCCAGGTTTAGTTGTGCACACTGCAGGCTGGCCGCTTGAGAGCGATACCTATGGCGGGTCTTTCCTTTATCACTTAGGTGATAACAAGGTGGCTGTTGGTATTGTCGTTGGGCTCTCTTATAAAAACCCCTACCTCTCACCGTTTGAAGAGTTCCAACGCTATAAGCTACATCCCAAGATTCGTGATACTTTTGAAGGTGGCAAGCGCATTGCCTATGGTGCGCGCGCTTTAACAGCTGGCGGTTTGAATAGTCTACCGAAAACTGTTTTTCCGGGTGGCGCTTTAATTGGCTGTGATGCTGGATTCCTTAATGCATCACGCATCAAAGGCAGTCATGCAGCCATCAAGACTGGCATGCTCGCCGCTGAAGCAGCAGTAGTTGCTCTCAATGAAAATCGATCCGCAGATATTCTTTCTGCATACCCCGCCGCCTTTCAAAATAGCTGGTTGCATACTGAACTTAATCAAGCGCGCAACTTTAAACCTTGGATGTCCAAAGGGCTTTATGTTGGCACCCTGATGGTTGGTCTAGAGCAAAAACTCTTGGGCGGAAATATGCCATGGACGATGCATTTGAAGCATGCTGATCACGAGTGCTTAGAACCTGCAGCCCAACACAGACCAATTGATTATCCGAAGCCAGATGGCAAGATCACCTTTGATCGTCTTTCTTCAGTATTTATCTCAAATACCAACCATGCTGAGAATCAACCCATTCACTTAACGCTCAAAGATGCATCAATACCGGTCGATCTCAATCTCAAAACATATGCAGGTCCAGAGCAGCGCTACTGCCCTGCCGGTGTTTATGAGTTTGTAGAAAAAGAGGGTAAGACGTGCTTGCAGATTAATTCACAAAACTGTGTGCATTGCAAAACATGTGATATTAAAGATCCTAGCCAAAATATCATCTGGATTACCCCAGAAGGTGGTGGTGGCCCTAACTATTCGGAGATGTAACTATGATGATTCTTCACACAATGCTTCGCGTTGGCGATCTTCAGCGCTCAATTGACTTCTATACCAAAGTTCTGGGAATGAATTTACTGCGCACTACTGAACGCCCCGAGCAAAAATACTCCTTGGCATTTGTTGGTTACGGCAAAGGGAATGTCGATGGCCAATCTGAAATTGAGCTTACCTATAACCATGGTGTTCACTCCTATGATCTTGGAACTGCATATGGACATATTGCAATTGCAGTTCCCGACACGTATGCCGCATGCGACAAGATCAAGGCTGCAGGTGGCAATATCACGCGAGAGGCTGGCCCAGTCAAAGGTGGCACCACTATCATTGCTTTCGTTGCAGATCCTGATGGTTACAAAATAGAACTCATTCAGCGTTAATAGTGGCAGATTCAGAGCAATATCACTTAGAGATAGTAGATTGCCTTAGTGATATCTCTGCTGGCGAATGGAATACCCTATTACCAGCAGATGCAGGACCATTTCTAAGACATGAATTTCTCAGCGCCCTAGAAGAGACTGGTTGCGTTGGCGGGAATACGGGTTGGCAAGTGGCCCATCTTCTCTTAAAAAATCAAAGCGCCTTAGCCGGTGCAATGCCTCTATACCTCAAGCAGCACTCCTATGGTGAGTTTGTTTTTGATTGGTCGTGGGCTCAAGCATATGAACAACAAGGCATGCAGTATTTCCCTAAAGCACTGTGCGCAATTCCATTTACCCCAGTTCAAGGCTCGCGCATTTTAAGCGCTCCATCCTTGGATATCAATTTTGTGCAAAGTAAAGTATCTGAGGGATTAAAAACCTTAATTGATCAAAATAATCTTTCGTCTGCCCATGTGCTTTTTCCTCAAACATACGAATTAGAGTCTTTCAAAAAAGAAGGCTTTATGTTGCGCGACTCTGTGCAATTTCACTGGCACAACCAAGACTTTCAAAGCTTTGAGCATTTTTTAAAAATCCTCACAATGAAGCGACGTAAAAATATACGGCGTGAGCGTGAGCAAGTAACAAGAGAGCATATTTCTTTTAAGCATATCCCCGGCAATACTGCAACAGATCAGGATTGGGAGTTCTTTTACCGCTGCTATGAAAACACCTATCTAGAACATCGGTCCAATCCCTATTTGAGTGAAGCCTTTTTTAAGTTATGGGCAAAACGAATGCCAGAAAATTTGCACTTAATCATTGCACAGCGTGATCAAAATCCGATTGCAGCCTCTCTACTGGTTGTCGACCCCATTACATCTAAGGCTTACGGCAGATACTGGGGCGCTATCGAGTATGTACCTTGTTTACATTTTGAAACCGCCTACTATCAGGCGATTGAATACTGTATTGGTCATCAGATCCATACCTTTGAAGGTGGCGCGCAGGGCGAACATAAGATGGCGCGAGGATTTTTGCCAACAACCATTCAATCGGCGCATTACATTGCTGACCCACAATTTTCTAAAGCAGTAAAACATTTTTTAGATCGAGAACACCAAGGTATTGGTGCTTATGTTGATGAACTTGCCGAGCACAGTCCTTTGAAATCGACTAAAGTACAGCCATGAATTCTGGAAGCAACAAAACACAATCTCAAGATGCCTCATATTCACTCTCAACGGGTGATGACCATTCTGATTCGCCTTGTATTGGGGTCTGCACTACGCTTTACGATGAGGTCTGCCAAGGCTGTGGTCGTACCTTGAATGAAGTTAGCAACTGGGTCTTCTTTTCTCAAGAAGAAAAAGAATTAGTATGGAAACGTATTCGCGAAGATGGGACTGCAACACGCTTTCAGAGACAGGGGAAAGAAATTAAGCCCACTTGATGGGCTTAATTCTTAACTTCTTTTTGCTTTTACCTCTTTAGCCGGCTAAGGCCTGACTGCGCAAATACTCTTCGTAGGTACCTGAGTAATCCTCTATCGTGCCATCCATCTTGACTTCCAAAATGCGGTTAGCCAAAGCGGATACGAATTCACGGTCATGAGAAACAAAAATCAAGGTGCCATCGTACTTTTCAAGGGCAATTTGTAAGCTCTCAATGGATTCCATATCCATGTGGTTGGTTGGCTCGTCCATGGCAAGTACGTTATATTTTTGAAGCATCAACTTGCCCCAAATCATCCGACCCTTTTCACCTCCAGACAAGACTTTGACAGACTTACCAATGTCATCACCTGAGAACAATAAACGACCTAAGGTGCCACGGATGACTTGATCATCATCACCCGTGTTGCGCCACTCATTCATCCAATCCATCAACAATTCATCTTTAGCAAAGAGCTCAGTATTGTCTTGAGGCATAACACCAACATTGGCATTCTCAGCCCACTTTACATCGCCGCTATCAGCGGCAATACCATCAAAGCGTTTGCTGAGGATGGTTTTTAAAAGGGTTGTCTTACCCGCTCCGTTTTGTCCAATAATGGCAATCTTTTCGCCTGCACGAACACCAAGTTTGAAGTTTTTAAAGATAGTGCGGTCATAGGCTTTAGTTAGAGCATTGCACTCAACCGCCATATTGTGAAGTTTCTTCTCAGTGTCAAAACGAATAAATGGATTTTGACGGGAGGAAGGCTTTACTTCAACAATCTCAATTTTCTCTAATTGACGTTGACGTGAGGTTGCTTGACGGGCCTTAGAGGCATTTGCAGAGAATCGGGCCACGAAAGCCTGCAATTCAGCAATTTTTTCTTTTGCTTTAACGTTAGAGCTTAGTTGTTGTGTTCGCGCCTGTACAGAAGCAAGCATGTAAGAATCATAATTACCTGGATAGACTTTGAGAGTTCCAAAGTCCATATCGGCCATATGCGTGCAGACTTCATTGAGGAAGTGACGATCATGGGAAATGATGACGATCGTGCTCTTGATTTGATTCAAAATATCTTCAAGCCAGTGAATCGAGTGAATATCCAAATTATTGGTTGGCTCATCAAGCAACAAGACATCAGGGTCTGAGAACAAGGCTTGAGCAAGCAACACACGCAACTTCCAACCCGGCGCAACGTTACTCATCGGACCATTGTGCTGCTCAATGGGAATGCCGATTCCTAATAACAACTCACCCGCTTTTGCTTCAGCTGTATAGCCGCCGTACTCGGCATACTTACCTTCAAGCTCAGCGGCCTTCATGTAATCTTCATCAGTAGCGTCTGGATTAGCGTAGATTGCATCCCGCTCAGCAGCAGCTTTCCACATTTCTTCGTGACCCATCATCACCACATCAAGAACGCGTACATCTTCATAGGCAAATTGATCTTGGCGTAATTTACCTAAGCGAATGCCAGGGTCCAAGCTCACGTTTCCGCTGGTTGGCTCGAGCTCCCCACCCAAAATCTTCATGAATGTGGATTTACCACAACCGTTTGCGCCAATCAGGCCATAACGATTACCGCCGCCAAACTTCACGGAAATATTTTCAAACAGAGGCTTCGCCCCAAACTGCATGGTGATATTAGATGCTGACAGCACGGATATTTTCTAGCTTTCTGAAATTCAATTCAACAAATACCCCCATCGGGGGCAAAGACCGTTATTTTAACGGCTTAAGAGCGTAATAGCTCATGGAACCAAAGACCTGATTCAGACTTTGACCCTAAATGGGGTGAAATTCGTATGAATATCGTAAAAATCTTCCTTTTCTTTACGTTTAAGGAAATTCACCACCCAATAAGTCAAAGGGGTAGCTAGGACCTCCCAAGAGGTTTTCAGGACATATTGCGCTAGTGCTACTTGAATCACTTCATGGGTTGGCCAAAGCCCATAAAAGGCCAACATATAAAAGAAGGAGGAATCCACCAACTCTCCCACTGCTGTTGAGCCAATAGTGCGCATCCACAGAAAGCGTCCTTTGCTCCACATCTTCATTTTGGCCAAAACATAGCTATTGGTCAGGCTACCACACCAAAAAGAAAACATAGAAGCCAAGGCAATCCGCCAAGAATTTCCGAATACGGTTTCTAAGCCCTGTTGATAGTTGGCCATATACTCACCAGGAGCCACTGGTAAGGCAATTACAATTTGAGCCATGACCGCCGCAAATGCTAAGGCAGCAAAACCTGCCCAAACCGCTCGTCGATCATAGGCATATCCATAAACTTCCGTCAGGATATCCCCAAAGAAGTAAGAAATTGGAAAAAACAATATTCCTCCGCCAAACGGGACGGATCCAAAGTAAGGCAAGGTAACGACCGCTGCTTTTCCAGCGCCAATAAAGTTGGAGCAAAGCAAGACGACCACAAAGGCCGCCAAAATCAAGTCGTAATAACGATAGTGTCGTCTTGGTGAGTCCATAAGCCTAGAAAAATGGATAATAGAATCAAGAATATCCGTATTCCTAAAAATTCGCAGGACGCACGCAAAAACCAACAATAGGATTATTAAGTAATGAGCAAAGCTAGCTTCAATTGGGCAGACCCCCTCCTTCTCGATACTCAATTAAGTGAAGAAGAGCGCATGGTGCGTGATGCTGCCGCTGAATATGCCCAAGGACGTCTCATGCCACGCATCCATGATGCCTTTCGTAATGAAACTACAGACCCCGCTATCTTCCGGGAGATGGGTGAGCTAGGCCTTTTAGGGGTCACCATTCCCGAGCAATATGGCGGTTCAAATCTAAACTACGTCTCATATGGCTTGATTGCTCGAGAAATCGAACGAGTTGACTCTGGTTATCGCTCGATGATGAGCGTTCAGTCTTCCTTGGTCATGGTGCCAATTAATGAATTTGGTTCAGAAGCTCAAAAACAAAAATACCTTCCTAAATTAGCTAGTGGCGAATGGATTGGATGCTTTGGCTTAACCGAACCTAACTTTGGCTCTGATGCTGGCGGCATGATTACTCGCGCCAAGAAAGTTCCTGGCGGATTTTCATTAACGGGATCTAAGATGTGGATCTCTAATTCTCCAATTGCTGATGTATTTGTGGTGTGGGCCAAGAATGACGAAGGCGCTATTCGAGGCTATATTCTTGAAAAGGGTATGAAGGGTTTAAGTGCACCGAAGATTACTGGCAAGATGGGACTTCGCGCCTCCATTACCGGTGAAATCGTGATGGACGAAGTCTTTGTTCCGCATGAAAATGAATTCCCAGAAGTAACCGGTCTTAAAGGTCCTTTTACATGCTTGAATTCTGCGCGTTATGGAATCTCTTGGGGCGCTCTAGGAGCGGCTGAGTGGTGCTGGAATGCAGCCCGTCAATATACGATGGATCGTAAGCAGTTTGGCAAACCACTAGCTGCAAATCAATTGATTCAAAAGAAATTGGCTGATATGCAAACTGAGATCGCTCTCGGATTACAGGGATGCTTACGCTTGGGTCGAATGAAAGACGAAGGCATTGCTTCTCCAGAAATCACCTCAATCATGAAGCGCAACTCATGTGGCAAGTCCTTAGATATTGCTCGTATGGCTCGTGATATGCATGGTGGTAACGGCATTTCCGATGAATACGGCGTCGTGCGTCATATGCTCAACTTAGAAGTTGTTAACACCTATGAAGGTACTCACGATATTCATGCTCTTATTTTAGGGCGCGCGCAAACAGGCATTCAAGCATTTAGCTAATCACCCCTTTGCTTAGTCAAGATGGCCTTTGCTGCTCTAGCAAAGGCCTCATCGCTATCATTTTCCAGTTGTACGTAATTTTCAAAGTCATACCGATGGAAATTACGAACGATTGAGGATTGGTATGATGGGTCGTAATGCTTCACCAGCAGCTCTTCCACCAATTCAGGGAAAATGCCTGCGTCAATCGCCTCATTCCATTTGGCAATCTGTACTTTTCCATAATGCGACGTGAGTAATGCAAGTTTGCGCTTGAAAATGTCGGTATCAGTTAAGAAATGATGGTACTCACGAATGAGCCATGAAACCCTAGTCTGCGCGCTAGACCTTAATTCGATACATGCACCGTTGCGTATTTTTTCCATCAAGGCATCAGGAATATGTAAGCCCCCAACCTTTTTGCTTTCAGATTCCACAAACACGAGTTTAGATGGATCTAAATTCCGCAGCGCATTCCATAAATCAGTTTCAAAGCCCTTTTGCGAAGGCTGAGCAATATCAGGCTCATTACCTAGAACTGAACCACGGTGAACTGCCAGACCTTCCAAGTCCAAGATTTGAGCTCCTAAAGCGCTAATCTCTTGTAGCACCCGTGTCTTGCCACTACCGGTCATCCCACAGATCACCTGAAAGGAAAAAGCATGCGCCGCTTGTTCTAAACCATTTATTACGCTGCGTCTAAAACCTTGATAGCCGCCTTCAAGCTGCATAGCCTTCCAACCAATGCGATTCAGAATATGCGTAAAAGCTCCACTGCGTTCACCGCCACGCCAGCAATAAATTAGTGGGCGCCATTCTCGCGGTAATTCCAAT
This sequence comes from Burkholderiaceae bacterium, assembly GCA_947373615.1. GTDB lineage: Bacteria > Pseudomonadota > Gammaproteobacteria > Burkholderiales > Burkholderiaceae > Polynucleobacter. The sequence continues at coordinate 8,170 of CANBYN010000031.1, forward strand.
AAATGACTTTCTAAATGATTGGCGATATTTCGAGATACTAATGCTGCACCGAGCTTTTTGGCTGCGAATGGTGAAACTTGTTTATAAAGAGTGCCGATCTGAGCACGCTCTTCGTTATCTAGAACAGGAAAATTGACTGCGCCTGGGATGTGATCCAATGCAAACTCCGCAGGCGATCTGACGTCAATGATGAGATCGAATTGGTCTAGCTCTGAAATAAATTGATCTAACCTTAAGATATGTGGATTACTAGGTTGCATGCCTTTTACGCGCGCACTTTTTGCAATATTTCTTCTGGCCAAGGCGCTGATTTACCGGTAACAAGATCGACCCAGACCATCGTTGCACCGCCCTCTGCAACCGCTTCATTGGGAGATTCAGTTAAAACCATGGTGGTATATAAATCCAAGCTCGTTCTACCCATAGCACCAGTAAATGTTTTCACAATGAGTTGCGACGGATACGTCAGCTGTTTGTAGAAATTACAAAAGCCGTTGAGCATTACCATGGTCTCACGATCAGGCACTACGTCGTATCCCATTTCTGTGATCCACTCAATTCGCGCTTGCTCCATATACCGAAAGTAGATTGTATTGTTCACGTGACCATAGGCATCCATATCGCCCCAACGAATTGGCATGACTACTTCGTGAACTAGTTTCTTATCTTCCGGAATATCAATACGCATATTAAATAGGCCAAGTTACTAGATGACTTATTTGCACTCTTGGAGCGCGAGATGATATAAATTAGTTGAGCGCGCTCCAGAGCGACAAAATGCCAGCACAGGACCAGGCATCGTTTTGAGTAAGCGAGCCATCTCAGTCACCTGCGCATGAGAAATGGCGCTTGGCACAACTGGCAAATAAGCATAGTTCAGTCCCAATCGTTCAGCTTCAGCTTGAATAACTGCATTACTTGGTTGAGAAGGACCTCCCTCGCCATCAGGGCGGTTATTGATCACACTTTTATAGCCCTGCTGAGCAATTTCAGCTAAATGAGTAGGCTCGATTTGGCCAAGGGTGCCAAATAGATCGTTATGACAAGTAATTGGGAGACTCATGAAGCCCTCTATATTGAATTAATATTTAATAAATATGCAATAGAGTGATTCTAAAGCAGGCTTAAGCGAAGCTGCTTAGGTGCGCCTTTTATGTCCACTAAAGAAGCGGTTGCAAAGCTCCATACCGGCTAGCATTGCTATAAAAAATACGAAAGCCTTTATATGACCAGCTCCCAAAGCAACAATAACGGGTCCCGGACAAAATCCAGCAATACCCCACCCCGCACCAAAAATAAAGCTACCGATGATAAGAGGCTTGGTAATGTCACGCCTTGTGGGGATATGCAAGGCTCCGCCAAAGAATGCCTCAGATCTTTTGCTAACGACATAAAAACCAGCGAGCCCAACAATCACGGCACCCACCATAACGAAGATTAATGAGGGGTCCCAAGCGCCCGCTAAATCCAAGAATCCTAAAACCTTTTTCGGATTACTCATGCCTGAAATGATGAGCCCCCAACCAAAAAGAACGCCAATCGAATACTGACTCAAGAGACTAAAGTGCTTTTTCATCTTAGCCTCCGATGATGTGACGCAAGAAATATACAGTTAAGAAACCAGCGCTCATGAATGTAAGAGTAGCAACCAAAGAGCGCGGTGACAAACGAGATAAACCACATATTCCATGCCCGCTAGTACAACCCGAACCATATTGAGATCCAAATCCCACAAGCAAGCCCGCAATCACAATTCCAAACCAATCTGTGTCAACTACTACTATTGGTCGAATGTCAAAAAAAAGTGACGCCCAAAATGGGCTGGAAAATATTCCCAGTATTAATCCCCAGCGCCAGGCAGTATCTCCCAATTTGGGATGTATTAAACCAGAAACAATTCCGCTAATACCTAGAATTCGACCATGCAGTAAAACATATAGTGCTGCGGCCACACCCAAAATCATTCCACCGAGCAATGATGGGACAGGGGTAAAAGAAAGCCAGTCAATTTGCATTAAGTTATTTCCTAAAACTTAATATTAACCGCAGGGGTTAGGAGCAAGCCGCATTTGCAAATAACGCAAAGCTAAATAAGCTCCAAAAATAAAGCCTGGTAAAGCCAACAGAGAGCCAAGAGCTAAGGTTGAGATACCGCTTAATCCCTGCCCTACAGTGCAACCTAATGCGGTTACACCACCAAAACCCATTAAGGTCGCGCCTACTAAATGATTGGCGGTATCTTCAGCATTGCGGAATGACTCCCAGCGGAAGGATTTTGTTACAAGTGAAATCAGCGCTGAACCTAAGATCATTCCCATGACCGCTACGATGCCAACAGTGAGCACTTTAGATGTATCGCTGTACATCATGAGCCAATCCAATGAATATGCATAGGGAGAAACGAAAGACAAACTCTCCATCCGGCCAGAATTAGTAACCAAAAATACTTCTTCTAAGGTGTTGGGGTCTTCAGCTACATAACCCAAATTTCCGGAGATCCACCAAACTGCACAGATAGCCATGCCGACAAAAATTCCAGCAAATAAATTTTCAGCAGTCCAAAAGGCTTTTTTGGCCAAGGCATAGGCAATAAACGCAAATCCAATGATTAGGGCCAAGACAAGGTGTAGGTAAGCTCGAGCCATACCTAATGGCGCACTTAGGAGACTGGGTAAATCTTGCGGGGTACTAAACGTAATAAAAACCGTATCCAAAGTATTAATGCGAATAACGCCTAAAAATCCGCGCAAGGTCATGTACGCACTTAGACCCAAAACCATAAATACAATCACTGATTTGAGATTACCTCCGCCGATGCGGATCAAGGTCTTGCTGCCACAACCTGAGGACAACACCATTCCAAATCCAAACAAGATGCTTCCAACAATAGTGGAGAGCCAAAAAAACTTATTGCCGGTGTAAATACTTTTAAGCGGATCAATCAATCCGAAATAAGACATTAAAGCAAACCCAATGATAGCCACGCCTATGGCCAAAAACCATTGCTTCAAGCGATCCCAGCTCGACATAATGAATGCATCCGAAACGGCGCCCATGCTGCAAAAACCAGTTTTTTGCATAACCGCACCAAGCAAAAAGGTAATGACAAAAGTTGCCCAAAGGACTGACTTACTTAAAGAATTGATATCAACAGCATCCATAGCTACTAGGTTCAGAAAAATTAAGGTTTAAATTTATAAAATTGTTGGTTGAGATAGGCCACAACATCTGCCTCATCCTCTGGAAAAAGATCGAGACGCAACTCGGTATTGCATAGCGCCACCATCTTCTTTAAATCAGTCACAGACTTTACTTTGCTATCGCTACGGGTATAAATCATGTCGCCGTTACCAAAGCCTGATTTTTTAGCATGACAGGCATAGCACTTTTGCTGATCGATAGTTTTGCCATTTGCTAAATCCGGAGTAGCCATAACCGGTGCGATCATCATTGCGCCAAAGACTACTGCAGGGAGATATCGAATAAAAACCATTTTGATTACAAATCAAGGATTTAGCATTAAAAGGCTATTTTAAAGCCCAATGCCCTCAGGCCTACTACTCGGCTTGAATAGAGAGATAAACGTTATAGGCATTCATGCGATTGGCGGCACG
>CANBYN010000032.1 GCA_947373615.1 Burkholderiaceae bacterium
GACGAATGCCAGCAGCAATACTCAGAATGAGTGGTCCTGGGGCGCTTAAATGTTTTAGTTTGGAGGCCAATCCTTTGGCAACTACGTTAAAGTCCTGTGGTTTTATTGCCATTACAACAACATTATCTTTTGAGAAGTCAAAGGCAATCTGCTCCAAAGCCCCAATACCTTGGACACCAAAGTCGCTATGCAGCTTTAACACTGTAACTGCATTGGCTTCCACCACCGAGATCTGATTTGGTTCGAACCCGTTCGATAAAAGGCCGCTAATTAAAGCGCGCCCCATATTGCCACCACCAATGAATGTGATATGTGCATTGCTATTAGTTCGAATGTTCTTATTGGTACTCATTTGTTAATCTTATCGCGCTTCCCAAAAATGGCGGTGCCAATTCGAACCATGGTACTTCCTTCGGCAATTGCCGCCTCTAAATCATCGGACATCCCCATGGATAATGTATCAAAGAATTGGAAGCCAGGATCGCTGTAATGTTTATCCTGAATGCTTGCAAAGCATTTTCGTACGAGTGCAAAAGCATTGCGCTGCATAGTGGAGTCAGAATTTGGGGCTGGAATCGCCATGAGGCCGCGCAGTACAACATTTGGTAGATTGCTAATTGCATCGCAAAGGCTCTCAGCCTCAATCAGAGTCACGCCACTTTTGCTATTTTCTTCGCTCACATTCACTTGTACGCAAACCTGTAAGGGGGGTAATCCTAGAAATTCGCCGCGTTGAATAGAGAGCCGTTCTGCAATTTTGAGTCGGTCAATGCTTTGGACCCAATCAAAGTGTTCCGCTACTTCTTTAGTTTTATTGCTTTGTAAAGGGCCAATAAAGTGCCATACCAGCCAAGGTCGTAGCTTGGCAAGTTGCACAATTTTATCTACACCTTCTTGCACATAGTTTTCACCAAAAGCGGATTGGCCTGCGTGCATTGCCTCTTCAACTACAGATGCTGGAAAAGTTTTACTAACCACTAAGAGTTCAATGTCTTCAGGCTCGCGCTGAGCAGCTAGGGCAGATAATTCAATCCGTTCCTTAACCTGTATTAGGTTCGCAACAACTCGGCTCATTTGGCTTTGCAGGTTTTACTAACTAGCTGGTCAATAATTTCAATCCAATGCAACACAGGAGTAGCTTCTTGTTGGAGGTGGGTAATGCATCCAATATTTCCAGAAACGATCACTTCTGCGTCGGTTTCTTCACAAGCAGCAATTAGATGGGTTAATTTGTTTTTACGCAATTGCTCCGATAGTTCAGGCTGGGTAACTGAGTAAGTTCCTGCTGAGCCACAACAAAGATGACTGTCAGTACATAAGCGAACGCCAATTCCAATAGTCGCAAGTAAGTTTTCAACTTTTCCACGAACTTGTTGACCGTGCTGCAAAGTGCATGGTGGGTGATACACAACCCCCGGCTTTTGGTCGGTGCCAATCAGCTGAACTAATTCATCCTGCAAAGTCGGGAGAATTTCAGAGATATCCTTAGTCAGTTCTGATATCTTGTGGGCTTTTGCTGCATACGCTGGGTCGCTAGAAAATAGATGGCCATAATCCTTAACCATGACTCCACAACCTGATGCGGTCATTACTATTGCTTCAACCCCACTTTCTACTAGTGGCCACCACGCATCAATATTTTGCTTAGCATTTTTCAGGCCGCCATTTTGATCATTCAGATGATAGCGAAGAGCTCCACAGCAGGTAGCGTTCGAAGCGCTAATAAGTTGAATCTTGAGTGCGTCTAAAACACGCGCTGTTGCGGAGTTGATGTTTGGCAGCATTCCCGGTTGTACACAACCCTCAAGCAAAAGCATTTTGCGAGCATGGGCTGTAGTAGGTCTTGCGTAGGGATCGGTAGAGCCTTCTAATGCCTTATTTTTAATTTGTGGGATCTTGCGTTTGATACTACTTGGCATTAGAGGGCGAACAAGGCGTCCCAAGGACATTGCGGAATTAAATAATGCGGGCTTGGTCAGACCTTCTTTTAGAGCCCAGCGTGTTAGACGCTCTCCAATAGGGCGCGCGGGTGTATTATCCTCCGCCCACTTACGGCCAATATCAATCAAGTTACCGTATTGAACGCCACTCGGACAAGTACTTTCGCAATTGCGGCAGGTGAGGCAGCGATCTAGGTGTAGACGAGTTCTTTTGGTCGGCGCTTGACCTTCGGCAATTTGTTTGATGAGATAAATGCGCCCCCGTGGACCATCCAGTTCATCACCTAATAATTGATATGTTGGGCAGGTGGCTGTACAAAAACCACAATGAACACATTTACCCAGGATGCGTGCTGCTTCAATACCTTCAGGAGTATTGGCAAATTGAGGAGCGAGTTGAGTTTGCATAGAAGAGTTTTATGGAAGGCGTTTAGTGGCAAAGACACCGGCTGGATCAAATGCTGATCGCAGGCGCTCTTGTACTAGCTCAAGTGCTTTTGAATGAGCTTGCTCGCTAAGCAAAGTGAAGCGTTGATAAGAAGGGTCCACATTGGAGCCCTGTTTAAAACGGGTGGCATGCCCACCATGAGCGGTTGCTATTTCTTTAATCGCTTCAAATGTAGCTTCATCACCAGGTGCTTTTATCCAGCGCTGCTGACCATGCCATTCCAAAATGATCTCATCGTTCGTATTGGGAATAGTAAGTATCCCACATGCTGCTGGTAATGCGAGGCGATATAGTGTTTGATTGCCAGAAAGATTGGCAAATGAAGATAGATTCTGTTCGCGCAAATCATTCCAAAATATTTCAGCAATTTGTGGATCTAATTCAAATGCATTCACTAGGGAGCTCATTAAAGGAGCAGCTGCTTTTACTGCAGCAGTGGCACCAGCTAGGCGAAAAGTAAGCTCGCCATCTTGACCGGCGCTTGGTCCGATCCAGCAACTTGCAGAAAGAGGCAGCGGTTGACCGGCCCATTCATTTAAAACTTTTAATGCTTTTTCTTGGGAGAGATGGCAACGCAAAGTTCGAGTGGCTGCAGGCTTAGGCAAAACTTTGACTGATGCTTCAAGTAAAAGTGAGAGTGTTCCCATGGATCCAGGAAGCAATCGAGAGACGTCATAGCCTGCGACGTTTTTCATGACTTTCCCGCCAAAGGTTAGATCTTGGCCTTTGCCGTCTAGAATACGCGCACCCAAAACAAAATCACGAAAATTGCCAGCGGTAATACGACCTGGTCCCGCTAGCCCTGCTGCGATAGCACCACCAAATGTAGCATTCTCACCAAAGTGAGGAGGCTCAAAAGCAAGTACTTGATTTTTTTCTGTCAGCGCTGCTTCAATTTCTTTAAGGGGTGTTCCAGCGCAAGCAGTTATTACCAACTCTTCTGGTTGGTATTCTAATATTCCTGAGTATGTGCGGGTATCCAATTTAGTAAATGTATTGGCATTTCCATACCAATATTTTGTACCGCCACCTTCAATTGAAAGCGGTTTTTTATGCTTGGCTGCATTTAGAATCTGCTCGCGAAATAAATCGATTTTTACATTGGAGTTCGTCATTAGAAGCGCTCCAATTCTGGGTGAGGCAATTTGCCGCCACTAATTCGCATGCGACCATATTCGGCGCAGCGATTTAAAGTAGGAATTGCTTTATCAGGGTTGAGTAAGCGCTCTGGATCAAACGCGCTCTTAACGCCCCAGAAGGATTCACGCTCACCCTCCCCAAATTGCACACACATTGAATTAATTTTCTCAATCCCAACACCGTGTTCGCCAGTAATGGTGCCACCAAGCTCAACACAAGCCTCCAATATTTCTGTGCCGAATTCTTCAGCGCGATGCCATTCATCTTGATCTGCGCCATTAAACAAAATCAAAGGATGCATATTTCCATCACCCGCATGAAATACATTCAAACAGCCAAGACCATACTTTTCTTCCATGCCTTGAATTCGTTTAAGTAGTGTGGCGATGTGTCGGCGTGGAATAGTGCCATCCATGCAGTAATAATCAGGAGCTAATCGTCCTGCGGCAGGAAAGGCATTCTTACGACCACTCCAAAACTTCAAACGCTCACCTTCATCTTTTGAGATTTGAATATCACTAGCACCTGATTCTGCTAATACCTTAGTCATACGTTCAATTTCTTCGGCAACTTCTTCTGGGGTACCATCTGACTCGCACAGCAGAATTGCTACTGCGTTTAAGTCATAACCAGCATGAACAAATTCTTCCACAGCGCGGGTTGTAGCTTTATCCATCATCTCTAAACCAGCAGGAATAATACCGGCTGCAATAATTGCTGCTACGGCATTGCCGCCCTTTTCAATATCGTCAAAGCTAGCCATGATGACGCGTGCAAGTTTAGGTTTAGCTATCAACTTCACAGTGACTTCTGTAACAACAGCCAACATGCCTTCGCTGCCCATCATGATGGCCAATAAATCCAGTCCTGGAGAATCTGGCGCTAAGCTTCCAAATTCAATAATCTCACCATTCATTAATACACCGCGGACACGCAAGACGTTATGCAAGGTGAGTCCATATTTAAGGCAGTGCACTCCACCAGAGTTTTCATTGACGTTTCCGCCAATTGAGCAGGCAATTTGTGAAGAGGGGTCTGGAGCGTAATAGAGGCCTAAATGGGCAACGGCCTCAGAAATAGCAAGATTGCGCACACCAGGCTGAACTACCGCGGTACGAGTGAATGGATCGATGCTAATAATTTTCTTGAGCTTTGCCAGTGATAGCACTAAACCCTGGGAAAGTGGCATGGCACCACCCGAAAGACCGGTTCCGGAGCCACGGGGCACCACTGGAATTTGCATCTCAAAGCAAGTTTTGAGGATTTGAGCAACTTGTTCCTCAGTTTCCGGAAGGGCAACCGCCAGCGGCATTCGCCTATAGGCGGCTAAACCATCGCATTCATAAGGAATCGTGTCTTCTGGCTCCCAAAGCAATGCATGCTCGGGGAGTATCGGGCGCAAAGCGGAAACCAGTTTTGTCTGAAGTGCGCTAATCGCGGCGAGATCTAGGGGCGGGGTCACCATATTCATAAGAATCATTTTAGCCATTTACCTATAATTAAGCTCATGGGAAATCGACTATCAAAAATTGCCACTAGAACGGGTGATGCTGGGATGACTGGACTGGGTGACGGAAGTCGCGTTGAGAAGGATCATCTGCGAATTTGCGCCATGGGCGATGTTGATGAGCTGAACTCTGAAATTGGGGTTTTGATGACTGAGGCGATACCAGAAGCCATTGCAGCTGAAATCAGAAATCTATTTTTGCAGGTGCAGCATGATTTATTTGATCTAGGTGGTGAACTTTGTATTCCCAACTACAAGCTACTTAATCCAGAACATGTTGCGCAACTAGATGTGTGGCTTGAGAAGTACAACATACAATTACCCCCATTAACGGAATTTATTTTGCCTGGAGGAACTCGTGCTGCTGCTCAGGCACATGTTTGTCGAACTGTTTGCAGACGAGCTGAACGTTCGATAGTACGTTTAGGTTGGGAAGAGCCTTTGCATGACTCTCCTCGTCAATACCTCAATCGCTTATCTGACTTACTTTTTGTGCTTTCTCGTATTTTGAATCGCGCATCTGGTGGTAGCGATATACTTTGGAAGCATGAAAAAAAAGAGACTAAATAATTTAGTCTCTTTTATATGGTTCTCTTAATTTACTGCTCGTATTACTTTTTCTTACCTCTGCGTTTTTTTACGGCAGTTGCAAGACGCTCCAATACTTTCACTGAATCATCCCAGTTAATGCAGGCATCGGTAATGCTCTTGCCGTACTCCAACTTGCTTGGATCATCTTTTCCTGGGGTGAATTTTTGTGCGCCATCATTAAGATGGCTTTCTACCATCACACCAAAGATTTGAAGTGAACCAGATTCAATTTGTTGGGCAACATCATCGGCCACAATGATTTGGCGCTCATGCTTTTTGCTTGAATTCGCATGCGATAAGTCAACCATTAAACTGGCTGGAAGCTTTGCAGATAGAAGCTCGGAGCAGGCTGCTTGCACATACTGGGCTTCATAGTTTGGCTCTTTACCGCCACGCAAAATCACGTGACAATCTTTATTACCTTTTGTTTGCACCACTGAGACTTGACCATTCTTGTGAACAGATAAGAAATGGTGCGGGCGACCTGCCGCTTGAATTGCATCGGTAGCAATCTTGATATTTCCATCCGTGCCGTTCTTAAATCCTATGGGCGCGGATAGACCAGATGCTAGTTCGCGATGAACTTGGCTTTCAGTTGTGCGTGCGCCGATTGCGCCCCAAGAAATAAGATCAGCAATATATTGTGGTGAAATCACATCTAAAAATTCACTACCGGCTGGCATACCAAGACGATTGATTTCCATCAAGACTTGGCGAGCAAGGCGAAGACCTTCTTCAATACGATAGCTTTCATCTAAGTAAGGGTCATTAATTAAGCCCTTCCAACCAACAGTAGTACGTGGTTTTTCGAAATAGACGCGCATCACAATTTCTAATTCATCAGAAAAGCGGTCACGCTCCACTAATAGGCGTTGACAATATTCTAAGGCTGCTCTGGGATCATGAATGGAGCATGGTCCAATGATGACAAGCAAGCGGTCATCCTTTCCATGAATGATGTCACGGATCTTTTTGCGGGTTTTACTGATTAACGCTTCAGTTGGTGTTCCTGAGATCGGAAAAAAGCGAATTAAATGTTCTGGAGGGGGCAGAACGGAAATGTTATCAATGCGTTGATCATCTGTATCCGAGGTCTTATCGACAGCGGAGTACCAATTAGCGGGATTCGTGTTTTGTTGGCTCATATGGCTATTTTAAGCCGTATCAGGCAGTTCCACCGACAGTAAGGCTATCAATCCGTAGGGTGGGCTGCCCAACCCCGACCGGAACGCTTTGCCCCTCCTTGCCACAAACCCCCACCCCACCGTCAAGTTTGAGGTCGTTCCCGATCATGGAGACCTGTTTTAAAGACTCTGGGCCGCTACCAATAATGGTGGCACCTTTGACGGGGTACTGGATTTTGCCGTTTTCTACCCAATAGGCTTCTGAAGCAGAAAAAACGAATTTTCCGCTAGTAATGTCAACTTGACCGCCGCCAAAATTGACTGCATATAAGCCTCGCTTAATGCTTGCCACAATTTCTTGGGGATCATCCTTGCCGGCCAACATATAGGTATTGGTCATTCGGGGCATCGGTAGCGATGCAAAACTTTCACGACGTCCATTACCAGTCAGAGGCATTTTCATAAGTCGTGCATTTAGGCTGTCCTGTATGTAACCCTTCAAAACACCATCTTCAATCAAAGTGGTGCATTGTGATGGAGTACCTTCATCGTCGATGTTGAGCGAACCTCTTCGTCCACTTAAGGTTCCATCATCTACGACAGTTACGCCTTTAGCTGCTACACGTTGACCAATGCAACCAGCAAATGCTGAGGAGCCTTTCCGATTAAAGTCCCCTTCAAGCCCGTGACCAACTGCTTCATGCAAAAGAACGCCAGGCCAACCTGGACCCATCACTACAGTCATTGGACCGGCAGGAGCGGCACGAGAATCTAAATTTATTAGAGCGCCATCCACAGCTTCGTCAACATAACGATTAATCAGAGCGGTATCGAAATAGTGATAGTCGTGGCGGGCGCCACCACCTGAGGAGCCTGATTCGCGTCGACCGTTTTGCTCGGCAATAACATGGACTGAAACACGTACCAGAGGCCGAACATCGGCAGCCAATAAACCGTCGGCACGCACTACTAAAATTACATCAAACTCACCAGCAAGACTAGCCATCACTTGAATAATGCGAGGATCGCGAGCCTTGGCTCGACGTTCAATGCCCTCCAGCAACGCAATTTTTTCTTTAGGTTGCAATGAGTCTAGGGGATTGAGGTCAGAGTAAAGCTTGTTAGAAATGGGATTAAATAACTTTACGGCAACCGCTTGTTTGCCGCCTTCAGGACCTATCACTCGGGTGGCTTTTGCTGCTTTATTTAGCGCTTCTAAATTAATTTCATCAGAATATGCAAATGCAGTCTTATCACCATAAATTGCCCTAACTCCAACACCTTGATCAATATTAAAGCTGCCTGATTTCACAATTCCTTCTTCAAGGCTCCAGCTTTCGCTACGAGTGTGTTGAAAGTAGAGGTCAGCATCATCGAGACGATGCGTAAACATATTACCAAACGTATGGTGAAGGTCTTGCTCTGAAAGTCCTGTTGGTTCAAGTAGGATGGACTTGGCTAATTTAAGGAGGTCTGCTTGCTTTTTGGCTTTTGTCCACTTGGCAGGAAATAGTGCTTCTGGTGCATTCATGTGATTCAGCAGATCTTTCGTTAAAGCTTGCGATGTGCAAGTGCAGGTAGCTTAGAGCGTACTTCGTTTAATTTATCTTTGCACAACACCCCAGAAATAAAACCTTCTCCTTCTGGAAGATCAGCCAAGATAGCACCCCAAGGATCAATGAGCATACTATGACCCCATGTACGACGCTGATTTTGATGCTTACCCCCTTGTGCGGAGGCTAGAATGTAGCATTGATTTTCAATAGCGCGAGCGCGCAATAGAATCTCCCAGTGCTCTTTACCGGTTGTGTAGGTGAAGGCGGCAGGAATAATGTGGCAATCGACTGTGCCAAGAGCGCGATAAAGCTCTGGAAAACGTAGGTCATAACAAATGCTTAGGCCAAATGTCCAGTCTTGTTGATTTATGGAAATCTTGAGTAGTCCAGGGACATCCCCAGCTTCTATTGTTTCAGATTCTTGGTAACGCTCAGTTTGAGTCTGGAAACCAAATAAATGGATTTTGTCGTAGCGTCCAATTCTTTTGCCTTCTGGATCAAATACCAGTGTGCTATTGAGTACCTTATTAGGATCTTTTGCTTTTAGGGGTATGGTGCCTGCAACTAAGTAGATCCCAGAATCTTTGGCAATTGCAGAAAGTCGCTCTTGAATTGGGCCACCATCAAGATTTTCTCGGGCCAGTACTTTATCGTTATCTTTTAATCCCATCAAGCAAAAATATTCAGGAAGTACAGCAATCTGCGAGCCATCTTGAGCTACAGCCTTGACCAATCTTTCTGCTGTTTCTAAATTCTCCGCCAAATTGGGAGTCGAAACCATTTGAATTGAGGCAATCTTTAGTTCAGTAGAGTTTGCGGATGTACTCATGGAGATCTACTTTAATTAATAATGGGGTTAGCTGGAGCGACAGGAGGCGCTGAGCTTGGAGATGAATTGGAATTAGGTTTACTTTGCTCCTTAAGTAAATCTTTATTCCGAATATTATCCAACGTCTTAGAATCAATTGGTTGGCCTCTTTGATCTAGGGGAATCACCTCGGGATCTTCCCATGAGCCTTGCACTAAATAATCTGATTGCAAATTGCGATTAATCTGGGCTGTGAGAAGGTATTGCCCCACCAGAGCGCCCAATCCGACGATTGGGTTAATAGCGAATGCAGCTAATGAACCGGCTGTTGCATCAATTGTTGGAAAGATCGTGACTCGAAGGTCTTGAGTTTGCTTTGGAATATTGATTTGTCCGCTCATGGCAACGCGAGCTTGGTCCAATACCATAGTAAATTGCTTGGTCTGGGCAATCCCTGAGCTAATTTCGAAATTACTATCAATTGAATTAAATGGGGTGCCCTTGGTTGATAGACTGCCAACGCTTCCTTTAAGGTCAAATGTGGCAAATCTAAACAAACTTTGAAGACTCAGAACATCAAGTAGTTTTGCACCGCTCGTATTAACCTCAAGAAGGCGACCTTTTTCTAAATTTAAATTAGCTTTGCCAGATAGCGTCTCATATTTTGGGGTAAACGGAGATCCATCCCATTCCACATTCGCCCCTAGTTTCCCTTGGCCGCCTTCTATGGATTGCCGGGCGCTCCAATGGGCAATAATGTGTCCTGCATCTTTTACATCGCTATTAATTGCAAGAGCGGTATGTTCAGTTTCGTTTTGTGCATCACCGATCCATTGACCTGAAATAGTAGTGTTACCTTGGGGATTATTGGCTTGAATGGATTCAATTATGAGTAGGTTATTGGTTGTTTTTGTTTTAAGCTTAATTTGACCTAGTTGAGCTTTTGCCCAAGAAAAATCATCAATCAATAAGTCTAGACTGGGAATCGCATTGGGACTGATCTTGCTTTTGCTTGAGGCATTCTTTTGTGCTGGCATTTCTAGTGCAGTTGGAGTAACGACTACTTCAGGAATTTTGAGGCGCATCATACGACCGCTAATAGCACCACTGGGTTGAGCTTTATTTGGTTCTTGAAATTGAAGTTGAGCGGCAAGCATTGGCGAATTAAGACGCAACTGCCACGCATCATTTTTATTTTTTGCTGTGAGGTTTATGTCTGGCCAAATGCGACCAAAGTAGGTGAGCTTTTTCGTTTGAGCCGTCACTAGCATGATGTTGGCATTAGCGTTACTAGCTTTATCAGGGATATTTTTTTTGCTTTGATTTTCAAAAAAATCCTGCCAATCATCTAGATTTAATTCATTGCTGACAAGAATTAGCTGGAATCCTTGGGATGGCAGAATTGCTGGCGCTCCAACTCCTACGGCATAACGTAATTCGTTATCACTTCCCAATTCACCTTGAATAAAGTATTGATCACCAATTTTTCCATTCCATGAGAGGCGACTTGGGTTGGATTTCGAATTGGTATTCGTTCTTAGTGTTAACTGACCCACCATTGGCGTGCTTCTCAGTTTTTTTATAGGGAGCGGTGCTGAGCTCGACCAGTCGTGTAGATCAAATTTTAAGTTGGTCTCACTCCCAGCTTTATTAATGCTCAAGGTGCCGTCATACTTTGAGGAACCACTCATTGCCTGCAGTAAAGCAATAGACTGGCTCGAAGCATCATTTGCAAAATAGTTTTTAATAAAACTGGCGGCAATATCACCCTCAACTCGATAGTTCTGATTGCCTGCGGTTGCTGGTGCACTAGTGATTTTAATGGAGCCACCGAGAAAATTAGCTGTCACATCTTCAAACTCAGGGCTCACTTCCGTAATGCGAATTTTGCCCTTGAGATTTTCCAAGGGGGGTAAGTCAGACCATTGCACCTTATTGCCGGGAAAATCTAATTTGATATCGCTATTTATGTCGCCATTGCCTGATAGTGGAATCTTTAACCCTAAAGTAACGCTAGTTGGGCCAGTCACTCGTAAATTTTGTTCGAGCTTTTCTTGTTTTTTTCCAACGGGGGAAGCAAATAGATACTTCAGCATTTGCGCTGCATCACCTTGTGCATTACCGTTCAAAAATAGGGTTAGTTGCTTAGCGCTAATGTTGGGTATTTCTGCATGAAATTTATTAAGCGCTATTTGCTTATATTCGGCTTTGGAAATATCCACTTTAAGGTTTGCATTCTGCATTACGAGGACGCCATTGACATTGGTAAAGGGCGCCCATACCCCTTGGCTAACAGCTAAATTAGGCACTGGACTGAATGTGGCTCCAGTAATTGGTAGGTTTAAGGAAAATTCACCATTATTTCCTTTCGGAAATGGGATGTCATTCGGGTCTCCCTTAATGTGCAGGCTTCCATTTTCGATTGTGCCGGTCGCGAATGCTTTGCTTATATACAACTTGGTATCTTGATCCATGCCAACGGGTAAGAAGCGATAAATGCTCTTGAGGTCGGCTTTTGTAAAACCCATGTCCAATGTCATGAAGTCTGGTTTCTTAGATCCACCAATTACATAGTTCACGCTGAGGTTAGTGCAAATTTCTGGATTACTTAAGGCCAGCTGTTTAGAGGTGATAAC
>CANBYN010000033.1 GCA_947373615.1 Burkholderiaceae bacterium
ATCTCCATTATGGATACTATTAAACCGCAAGTCTTGGTGGTTGATTCAATCCAGACTTTATATTCAGAGATCTTAAGTTCCGCTCCCGGCTCTGTTGCGCAAGTAAGAGAGTGTGCTGCCCAATTAACTAGGGCTGCTAAATCTAGCGGTATCTGCGTCTTAATGGTAGGGCATGTTACTAAAGATGGACACCTTGCAGGACCAAGAGTCCTAGAGCACATTGTCGATACTGTTTTATATTTTGAGGGAGATACGCATTCTTCATTTCGTTTAGTGCGCTCGATTAAGAATCGCTTTGGCGCAGTCAATGAGTTAGGCGTCTTCGCTATGACTGAAAAAGGTTTGCGTGGCGTTACCAATCCTTCGGCCATTTTTTTATCGCAACATGAGCAAATGGTTCCTGGCGCTTGCGTGCTGGTTACACAAGAGGGAAGCAGACCTTTGCTGGTTGAAATTCAGGCATTAGTAGATACGGCGCATGTGCCTAACCCTCGTCGTTTGGCGGTGGGCCTTGAGCAGACTCGTTTAGCAATGCTATTAGCGGTGTTGCATCGCCATGCGGGTATAGCGTGTTTTGATCAAGATGTTTTCTTAAACGCGGTTGGTGGAGTCAAGATCTCTGAACCAGCTGCTGACTTAGCAGTTCTGTTAGCCATTCAGTCATCCATTAGAAATCGCGCCTTGCCTAAAGAGCTTATCGTATTTGGTGAGGTTGGTTTGGCTGGAGAAATTCGTCCTTGCCCGCGTGGTCAAGAGCGTTTAAAAGAAGCGGCAAAATTAGGTTTTACTGTAGCAATTATTCCTAAGGCGAATATGCCGAAAACCAAGATTCCTGGTTTGAATGTTATTCCGGTCGATCGAATTGATCAGGCAATTGCAGCAGCCGCAGAGTTAAGCTAATCGATTATTCAAGCTGCCTTAGTGATTACTTGTTAGCAATTTGCTTAACGTCCCAGCCACCGCCAAGAGCCGTAATTAAACCTACATGCGCTGTAATTTGGCGATTCAAGAGGGACATCAAAGTACGTTCATTGCTTAATTCAGCTGCTTGTGATGTGGCGACATCTAGGTAGGTGATGATTCCGGATTTATATTGATTCAAGCTGATGCGAACAGCATCTTGAGCATGCTTGACTGCACTGGCTTGAGATTTACTTTCTGATTGCAGCAAACGCAGTGCCACCAGATTATCTTCAACATTCTGAAATGCCGACAATACAGTTTGGCGGTATTGTGCAACAGTTTGATCGTAAACAGCCCCAGCTTGTTGATAAGCGCCTATCCGTAATCCGCCATCAAACAAAGGTTGGGCAATGGCAGGTCCTATAGCCCAATAGCGAAAAGGGGCGCTGATAAGACCAGGTAAATCCACTCCCTGATAACCGCCTGCGGCAGTGATGGTTAATGTGGGAAAGAAAGCGGCAGTAGCAACCCCAATTTGGGCATTTGCTGCAGCCATTTGTCTTTCGGATGCGGCAATATCAGGACGACGCTCTAAAAGTTCAGAAGGAATTCCTACAGGCACATCCGGTAATTCAGCAACTAGTTTTGAGACAGGGCTGACCACTAAACCAGTAACCGGGTCGATGCTTAGCTCTTGGGGTCTTAGAGAGAAGGTAGAGGGCATCTGTCCAATGAGCACTGCAATCGCATGCTCTAGTTGAGCCCGAGATAGAGTGACATCAATTGACAGGGCGATCGTGGACTCTAGAAGTGTCTTTGCCTGCGCTACATCAAGCTGAGTCACAATGCCTGCATTGTATTGATTCTGAGAAATTTGAAGAGATTTTTCATACGTCTTGATCGTGGTGTCGTACATCTTGATTTGCATATCAGCGATGCGTAACTGAAAATAAGTTTGCGCTAGCGTTGCTTGTGTAGAGAGTCTCAGTGCATCAAGTTGAGCAGCAGTAGCTTGGGCAGTAGCGCCGCTTGATTCTATGTTGCGACGAACTTGCCCCCAAATATCAGGTACCCAGCTGGCCCCAAGATTGGCATTGAAAGCTTGATTAACACTTGATAGTCCGCCGCTACTACCACTGCTGCTGCCTGATGCGGTCCCTCTAGTGCCGCTGCCATTCGCTGTTAGCGTTGGAAATAGTGCAGCACGAGCCTGTGTTAACAATGCAGTTGCTTGGCGATATTGTGCTTCAGCAGAGATGATGTTTTGGTTGTCAATATTAACTTTACCCATTAACTCGTTCAATGAAGGGTCGTGATAAATTTCCCACCATTTGGTATTTGAGGCTGCTTCTTGAGGGTCAGCAAGTTTCCATCCATCGCCAGTATTTTGTCCGCTAACCTCTTTATAACTTGGGGCTGAAGCACTAGTGGGTTTGGAGTAATCAGGCCCAACCATACACCCCGAAATGAGGGTGAATATACTGAGGGCGCAAAATAACTTTTTGGAAGTCATTATTTGATCAATCATTTGGGTTCGGATCATTTCTTTTTCCAATTCCATGCACGCATACGCTCCATGTAAAGATAGACTACTGGAGTGGTGTATAAAGTTAGCAGTTGGCTCATGATAAGACCGCCAACAATCGATATACCCAAAGGCCGGTGAAATTCGGTGCCATCTCCTGAGCCTATTGCCAATGGAATAGCCCCTAAGATTGCCGCCATGGTAGTCATCAGAATGGGGCGAAAGCGTAGTAAGCAGGCCTTATAAATTGCATCGTGAGGTGAAAGTCCATCGATTCTTTGCGCATGAATTGCAAAATCAATCATCATGATTGCGTTCTTTTTCACAATGCCAATTAATAAAATAACGCCTATTAAAGCGATGATGCTAAATTCCGTATTAAATAGCATCAGCGCAAGTAGCGCTCCTACGCCTGCTGATGGTAGGGTGGATAAAATAGTGATGGGGTGGATAAGGCTTTCATATAAGATCCCCAAAACAATATAGACGGTAATAAAGGCTGCCAAAATCAGCCAAGGCTGATTTGATAATGAGTCTTGAAAAGCTTTGGCGGTTCCTTGAAAGCTGCCCCTTACAGATGTTGGAACATTGAGTTTATCTAGCATTGCAAAAATGGCATCAGATGCTTGGCCTAAGGAAATATCAGCGGGCAAGTTAAATGAGATCGTATTTGCGGCAAATTGACTTTGATGATTGACTACCAGTGGTGTATTGGTCGGGCTATAGCTTGAAAATGCTGCCAAGGGAATTTGTGCAGCAGATTTTGCACTTCCAACTTTAATGGGGGTAATTGGTACAGTGGCGGCCGTAATGGATTGAGCGGCACCCACACTATAGGAGCTGGGGGGTGGAGCGGATGTACTCACATATATCTGCTTTAGTGTTTCAGGATTTTGCCAATATTCGGGGGCTACCTCCATTACAACGTGGTATTGATTTAATGGATTGAAGATAGTAGAAACCTGTCTTTGTCCAAACGCATCGTTTAGCGTGGTGTCAATTAAGTTTGTGGTTAAACCTAGTTTCGAAGCCATATCGTGGTCGATATTGATGGTTGTTTGCAACCCTTTATCTTGAGAGTCTGTATTGACGTCGATCAGCTCTGGCAAATCTGTCATAGCAAATCGAATTTTTGGCGACCATACTCTGAGATCCTCTAGATTGTCTCCCAAAAGGGTGAATTGATAAGTTGCGTTGCTTTGCCGTCCTCCAATGCGGATATCTTGAACCGGTTGCAAGAAGAGGGTGGCTCCTGCAATAGCATTTAAGTTTCTTCGCATCCTTCCTACTACCTCATCCATGCTTGCTTTACGGATAGCGAGTGGTTTTAGTGAGATAAAGACGCTACCAGTATTAGTTTGGCCTGTGCCGGTAAAACCAACTACCTTATCTACAGCAGAGTCTTGCATCACAATTTGAATAAATTGTTTCATTTTTAGCTGTATTGCTTGAGATGAGATGTTTTGATCTGCTTGAATGCTGCCAACTATCCGACCAGTATCTTGTTGAGGAAAGAAGCCCTTGGGAATAATGACGTAGAGGTAGACATTTAAACCAATCACTGCAACTAATATTGTCATTATCAGGCGACGGTGATTGAGAGCAAATTCTAGTGAGCTTGCATATTTTTTATTGACGTTGCCAAAAAAACGCTCGATATAGAGCATCCAAGAATTAGTGTGAGTGTTAGTATGTGGTTTTAGTAGCTTTGCGCAAAGCATTGGGGTTGCTGTCAAAGAAATCAACAGGGATGCCATGATGGCTACGGAGAGGGTGATAGCAAATTCTCTAAATAATCTACCAACAATTCCTCCCATCATAAGTATAGGAATGAATACGGCGATGAGGGAGAGGGTAATGGATAGAACTGTAAAACCAACCTCTCTAGATCCTGTGATAGCAGCCTGAAGTGGTGAGTCTCCATTTTCAATTCTGCGTGAGATTACTTCTAGCACAACGATGGCATCATCTACTACGAAGCCCGTTGCAATCGTAAGGGCCATGAGCGATAGATTGTTCAAGGAAAAGCCACATAGATACATTGCAGCAAAGGTGCCTACCAATGAGATAGGGACGGCAATGCTTGGAATGATGGTGGCACGAAAATTTCCCAAAAAGAGGAAGACCACCATTACCACTAAGATCACAGACAGGATGAGGGTTCGTTCCACTTCTGCAAGAGAGGCGCGAATGGTAGGCGTCCTATCTAGAGAGATCTGCATATCAATTGCGGCTGGGATTGAGGCCTTAAGTTGAGGAAGAGTCGCTTTTACGCCATCTACAGTAGAAATAATATTGGCCGCTGGTTGCCGCCATAGCACTATCAATACAGCCGGCTTACCATCCGCAATGCCGCCATTTCGCACATCCTCTACGGAGTCCACTACTTGAGCAAAATCACCAATCCGAATTGGCGAACCGTTGTGATAACCCACAATAATTGGAATATAGTCTTTCGCCTTATTGGCGCTATCATTTGCCACTATCTGCCAAGAGCGTTCGCCACTATCAATAGCGCCTTTAGGTCTTATAGTGTTGGCAGCCACAATGGCAGTGCGCACATCCTCAAAGCCGATACCGCGTGCAGACATCATCGTGGGGTTAATTTCTACTCGCACGGCAGGTAGGGAGCTACCCCCTACTGTTACTTGGCCAACCCCTTTTACTTGAGCAAGTTTTTGTGCCAAGATGGTCGAAGCGGCATCGTAGAGTTGTGCGCGTGTCATGGTGCCTGAGGTAAGACTTAGGATCATGATTGGCGCGTCTGCTGGATTGACTTTGCGATAAGTGGGGTTACTGGGTAGCCCTGTAGGCAAAAGGGCGTGCGCAGCGTTGATAGCGGCCTGGACATCATTAGCGGCTCCATCAATATCTCGACTCAAATCAAATTGAAGGGTAATGCGCGTGGAGCCCAAAGAACTCGATGAAGTCATTTCGGTAACCCCAGCAATACGCCCTAAAGATCGCTCAAGAGGCGTTGCAACAGTAGCGGCCATCGTCTCAGGACTAGCGCCTGGTAGTGATGCTGAAACTGATATGGTCGGATAGTCAACCTGAGGCAAGGGTGAAACAGGTAAGATTGTGAACGCAGCAATTCCTGCCAGCAAAATTGCAAGCATCAGCAGTATTGTGGCTATAGGACGATGAATAAAAGGCGTTGAGATATTCATCGACTAGATATTTTGAGCATTATTAATTACTTGCGTCCTGCTCGATATTCTTTCAATTGATGTGAGAGCCGATCAAAGGCCAGGTAAATTACAGGTGTAGTGAAAAGTGTTAGCACTTGGCTTACTAGTAAACCGCCAACCATTGTGATGCCAAGAGGGTGTCTCAACTCAGAGCCGGTGCCAGTGCCCAACATCAATGGAAGAGCTCCTAGAAGTGCAGCCATGGTAGTCATGAGGATAGGTCTTAGTCTTAATAGGCATGCCTCGTAGATCGCATCACGTGGGGATTTTCCATCCACTCGTTCAGCTTCTAGGGCAAAGTCAATCATCATGATGGCATTTTTTTTGACAATTCCAATTAAAAGAATGATGCCAATGATGCCTATGATGCCAAGATCACTGCCCGAAAGAATTAATGCTAAGAGAGCACCCACTCCAGCTGAGGGTAGGGTAGATAAAATTGTTATAGGATGTATATAGCTTTCATAGAGAACGCCTAGCACAATATACATGCAGATAATGGCTGCCAAAATGAGCATCAGAGTATTGCTCAAAGAGGCATTGAAGGCTTTGGAAGCTCCCTGAAAACGAGTGACGATACTCGCAGGAACATTTAGTTCATCTTCTGCGGTGCTGATTGCGTTTACTGCATCACCAAGGGATGTGGATCGATTGAGGTTAAATGAAATTGTGGCGGCAGGGAATTGACCTTGATGATCAATATTGAGAGGGCCATAGCGCTCTTCAATGCGGGCAAATGCACTTAAAGGTATTTGTTTTCCAGCAGAACTGGGTACGTAGATGTCGTCCAATGAATTAAGGCCGGGTTCTGCGCTAGGCATTGCTTGGAGCACAACACGATATTGATTAGTTTGGGTAAAGATAGTGGAAATGAGCCTTTGTCCATAGGCGTTGTAAAGGGCGTTATCAATAGTCGCTATTGTGATGCCGAGCCGTGCAGCAATGTCTCGGTCTATTTCAATATAGGATTGCAAGCCTTTCACTTGTAGATCACTAGCAACATCATTTAATTCAGGTAACGAGGAAAGTTTTTCAACAATTTTGGGTATCCATTCGTATAGTTCTTCTGTGCTCGCATCTTCAAGCGTAAATTGGAATTGAGTACGGCTTACACGATCCTCGATAGTGAGATCTTGAACAGGTTGCAAATAGAGGTGAATATCAGTAAGTTGGTCCACATTTTTTTGTAAACGATTGAGTATGGTTTTTATATTGTCACGTTCATTACGCTCTTTTAGATTAATGAGCATTCGTCCGCTATTCAATGTGGCGTTTGTTCCATCTACACCAATAAAAGAAGATAGACTTTGTACATCGGGATCTTTTAGAATAATTTCCGCAAGCGCTTGTTGGCGTTGAGCCATAGCGGGATAGGAGATCGATTGCGGCGCCTCTGATATTCCTTGAATCATGCCAGTATCCTGGCTTGGAAAGAAACCCTTGGGTATAAAGATATATAAAAGTATGGTTAGCAGTAGTGTAGATATGGCCACACCAAGGGTTGTTTTTTGACGATTCAGAACCCAATTTAATGTTTTCCCATACCAGAGAATGAGATGGTCAAATTTAGCTCCACTCCAGTGATAAAACGCAGATTGTTTTTCTTCGGGGATATGATGCAACAGGAGTGCACACATCATCGGCGTTAGTGTCAGCGAAACAATTGCGGAAATAATGATAGCTACTGCTAGGGTAACAGCAAATTCTCTAAATAATTTTCCAACAACATCACCCATAAATAACAGCGGTATAAGAACGGCAATGAGTGATACGGTGAGGGAGATTATGGTAAAGCCAATCTGTTTGGAACCCTTAAGTGCGGCATCAAGGGGGCGATCTCCCTGTTCAATATATCGAGAAATATTTTCAATCATGACAATTGCATCATCAACCACAAATCCAGTGGCGATGGTTAAAGCCATGAGGGATAAGTTGTTGAGGGAGAAGCCAGCTAAACTCATAATGCCGAAAGTTCCAATTAGAGAAAGTGGCACGGCAATGCTTGGAATGAGTGTGGCTCGGATGCTACGCAAGAAGACAAAAATTACTAGCACCACCAATAAGACGGAAAGTAATAGTTCTGTCTGTACATCATGAACTGAAGCGCGAATAGTGCTCGTGCGGTCAGTTAAAATTTTCACTTCTAGCGACTGTGGAAGGGTTTGGGTCAATTGGGGCAGTATTTTTTTAATTTGATCAACTACTTGAATAACATTGGCGCCAGGCTGTCTTTGAATATTGAGAATGATTGCTGGATCGGCATTAGCCCATGCGCCTAAGCGAATATTTTCTGGGGCGGTGATGACCTCTGCGACATCCTTTAGTCTTACAGGCGCCCCATTGCTATAGGTAACGATCATTTCTTTATAACCTTCTGCGGATTTGATTTGATCGTTGGCATCTATAGTGGACGCTTGATAAGGCCCATCAAAACTACCTTTGGCCGAATTGATATTCGCATTGCCAATAGCAATACGGATGTCATCAAGACTTAAACCTTTGCTGGCAAGTGCTCTAGGGTTTGCTATTATGCGGACAGCAGGTCTTTGGCCACCTGAGAGACTTACCAGGCCGACTCCAGGGACTTGAGAGATCTTTTGGGCTAATCGGGTATCGACTAAATCCTGCACCCGTGTAAGCGGTAGGGTGGGTGATGTAATTGCAAGGGTAAGTATTGGGGTGTCGGCCGGATTTACCTTGCTATAAATTGGGGGGGATGGCAAATCTCCGGGGAGTAAAGAATTTGCAGCATTAATTGCCGCCTGCACTTCTTGTTCTGCAACATCCATATTGAGATCTAGCGTGAATTGCAAGACAATAACTGAAGCGCCGCCCGAGCTAATCGATGACATCTGGTTTAACCCAGGCATCTGACCAAACTGTCTTTCTAGGGGCGCAGTTACTAGCGATGCCATGACATCTGGGCTACCACCAGGATAGAGCGTTACTACTTGAATGGTTGGGTAATCAACTTGAGGAAGTGAAGAAATAGGCAGGTTACGATAGGCCAAAATCCCGGCCAAGAAAATGGCCACCATCAGCAAAGAGGTGGCAATAGGCCGTAGGATAAATATCCGTGAAGGATTCATAAAACTTTTTTACTTTTTAGCAATAAATGTTTTATTGGGAGCCCTTTTGCTTCTGACCGTCACGCCATCGTCCTTTCGGGATTGCTGCGGTAGATGCTTGTCCAACAATCACTTTTGCACTATTACGTAATTTATCGGTACCATCTACAACTACAATATTTCCCGCTGATAGCCCCTCTATGACTTGTACATTATTCCCATCCACTGGCCCCAATTTCACGGGAACTACGGACACCGTGTTATTCACATTGAGTCGATATACAAAGGTGCCCAGCGTACCTCTTTGTACCGCGGGAACAGGTATCACAACCACATCATTTAGGACATCCAAAACAATTCGAATGTTGACGAACTGATTTGGGAATAAGGTCATGTCCTCATTAGGGAAGATGGCACGTAATTTAACGGTTCCAGTGGTGATGTCTATTTGGTTATCAATACTCTCTAGATGACCAGTGGCTAACTTTTTACTGCTATCGCCATTCCATGCTTCTACTGGAATGACCACGTTTTCTGATGATATTGTTGTGTTAACTGTTTTGTTAGGGTTATCAATATTGGTCTCAAGGGGTGTTTTATTTTTCCGTTGATGTTTTTTATTTTGCTCAGATTCTGATATTGGAGAAATGACTTCAGTTTTCACAGGCGCATTGATGTTTCCGGCGCCGATCTCAGACGACTCCTTTAAGAATTTCTTGAAAGCGGGAATGACGTCTTGAGGTACTGAAAATAGGGCGGTAGTGGGCTGAAGTTGGGTGATCACAAATAGGCCTGCTGCATCGCTGGGTTGCACTAAATTGCCAGGGTCAACTAAACGCAAACCAATGCGCCCATTAATGGGCGATTTAATATGTGCAAACTCTAGTTGTAATTTGGCATTACTGACTAAACCTTCATCTGTCAGCACATTGCCTTTATATTGCTGTACTAGGGCTTTTTGTGTTGCATATACCTGATGAGAAATTGAATCCTGTTTTAACAGAGTGTCATAGCGCTTTAAATCGAGCTCAGCATTCGTTAACAAGGCTTTGTCTTTGTTGAGCGTGCCTTCGGCTTGTTTGAGGCTGGCTTCAAAGGGGCGTGGGTCGATGAGTGCCAATTGTTGTTCGGCTTGCACTAGATCGCCTTCTTTGAAAAGCACCTTACTTAAAACGCCGCTTACTTGGGAGTGAACGGTAACTGTATTACGAGGGGTAATGGTGCCAAGGGCGGTTTGGATTACGGTGATCTGGCCTAACTTCACATCTGCTGTGACTACGGAAACTGGGCGCATCCGCGCATCACGACTTTTGGCGTCTTCCATATAGTTGCCAATGAAATGCCAAATAACGCTCAAGGCAATATAGATGAACACATAGAAGATGACCTGAGTTGCTTTAGTGCTGAGAGTAAATTCTGGATTTTTACTAAGTCGACGAATGGGATTTTCAAGTCGAGGTTGGATATAAGTAATTAATCGGGTATTGGTTTCCGAAACTTTTTGATAAGCAAAGCAAACCTTTTGTTTAGCAAGAAAGTAGATTTTTAACCACAGAGGGTTATGGCGTATGCGACTGCCTAGGCGCTGTATTGCGAGATAAATCTGGTTAAGTATTTTTTTCATATTGCAAATTATTTATGACATCGTCTTTAGGTCCAAACCACATTCATTCCAAACCCATTTTTTTGATTTCTATGTCAAAAGAGATTAACTCAACAACCCCTCAGTATGGCTTTAGTGCGTAAAAATGCTGGAGCCTAAAAGTATGATCAAACCAGTAGCGTACTTGTGATTAGACTACGATTTAGTCTAAATACTTACGGTAATCGCTAAAAATACCTAAGTATTGAATGGATCTAGAGTTAGTTTAGATTTGCCATCCAATATTAGGGAATTTGCAGTTAATGGATGCCCAAAGTGACAACTTTTCATTCATTGGGCAATCGGCCAAGGCTGCTATTAGCGCAGATCTTCAGCTTGTATTAACAATACTTGTTCTTCACCAGCAGAGACTTCCATCCAAATTGCCGGGATCTGTGGGAAGACTTTTTTAAAGTTCTCATATTCGTTGCCAATCTCAAGCAGAATGGCGCCACGTTCAGAAAGATAGTCAGGTGCAAAAGCAATAATGCGTCGAATGAGATCCATGCCATCAATCCCGCCAGCTAATGCGAGAGATGGTTCTGCGTGATATTCGGCGGGTAGAGCATTCATCGAGGTGGCATTCACGTATGGTGGATTGCAAATAATGAGGTCAAATAAGTTCTCTTCATTAGGCTCGGGCAATGCGTCCCATAAATCCCCGTTCAATAGCTCAATTTGAGAGCCTAGTCCGTGGCGATCAATATTGCGCGCTGCTAATGATAGAGCTGGCATGCTAATGTCACATGCACTCACATGAATATCGGGACAGGCGAGTGCTAATAAAATAGCTAGTGATCCATTTCCAGTGCAAAGATCGAGCGCTTTGCCATCGGCCGGAAGCCAAGACTCTAATGAGCCATCAACAATGAGTTCTGCAATCCATGAGCGAGGCACGATACTTTGATCGCCACTATAAAAAGGAACGCCCATAAGCCATGCTTCACCGAGAATATAAGCAAGTGGTTTGCGGGTGGATATTCTTTGGTCAGCAACGCTCGCCGCTTGTTGATATTGTTCTACGGAAATGCGCTGCTCTAAATGGTCGAGCGCATCAACAGGACTTAGATCGAGTTGCTTGCTAACAATCCACAAAGCCTCACTTTGTGCATCAATTGCGCCATGGCCGTAATGCAAGTTGGCAACTTCCAGTTTTTGTGCAATTTGATCAATACACTGATTTACTGTGAGTTGTTGCTGAGGCTCAGGATCCATGATGGAGGAGTAGTTGTGAAAAGCGGGGGTGTGAGCAATTAAGCGATGAGTTGCTCAAGCGTCTTGCGATAGATATTTTTTAGTGGCACTACATCATCCACGATGACGCACTCATCTATTTTGTGACTGGTTGCATTTAGAGGGCCAAACTCTACTACCTCTTTGCAAATCTTGGAAATGAAACG
>CANBYN010000034.1 GCA_947373615.1 Burkholderiaceae bacterium
CCTCGGATTGCCGTATCATTTTGATAATTTATTTCACCCTTGGGGATTTGATGAATACCTGCAACACTTGGAGAGTTCGCGCTTTCGCGACCTTATTACTAGGTCTATACCTAGCGTGTATGCATTCCTTGGTGTTGGCTGCAGATCCATGGCCAACCAAGCCAATCAAGATCATCGTTCCATTTTCGCCAGGCAGCGTTCAAGATGCTTTGGCAAGATCATTCTCAAATGAGTTGGGGGCCGCTTTAGGTGAACCCGTAGTTGTTGAGAACAAGGCGGGGGCAGGGGGTACCGTAGGGACTGGCTTTGTTGCTAAGTCTGCGCCGGATGGTTATACCTTTTTATTGGCAGCCGCTAGTCACAACATTAATGGAAGTTTGTTCAATAAATTAAGCTTTGATCCAATTAAGGATTTTACGGGTGCCGCCTATATCGGAACCAGTAGTTACATCATGATGACTAACGCTGAGTTTCCAGCAAAGTCTGTTGCAGAATTTATTGCATCAGCAAAGGCATACCCAGGTCAATATAACTACGCTAGTGCTGGTAATGGCAGTGCTTCTCATTTGGCAATGGCATATTTTGACAGTATGACTGGGATTCAGTTAGTGCACATACCTACAAAAGGGACGGGTGACGCCATTACTGAGTTGTTAGCGGGGCGTGCACAAGCAGTCATAGCTGCGAATGTAGCTGCTTTACCTTTTGCAAATGATCCACGGATTCGCTTCTTGGGAGTATCTTCAGAAAAGCCTTCGCCATTTGTGCCTGGTGTTCCCCCTATTGGGAATACCGTGAAAGGTTATATTTTTGATAGCTGGTTTGGGTTGCTTGCTCCAGCCGGAACCCCTAAAACTATAATTATTAAAGTGCAGTCCGAGATGGCTAAGCTATTAAAGCAACCTGAGATTGTTGAGCGTATGCGCCGCCAGGGCATTGAAATTGGTAATTTATCTTCGACCGAATTTAATCAGCTTTTAATCAGAGACTATGTGCGTATGGCAAATGTGGTGCAAGCCTCAGGGGCGAAAGCTGAATAAGGTCAAATACTGTGTATCGTAGAGTCCCATGATCCGTATTACCGAACTGCGCCTGCCAATTGACCATGCTCCTGAAGATCTGGAGTTGGCCATTCTTAAGCGCCTTCAATTAGCCCCAAAAGACTTGATCCAGTTTGATATTTTTAAGCGAAGCTACGATGCCAGAAAAAATGTTGTGCTTTCCTTTATTTACACGATTGATCTATCTGTAAAGAGCGAAGAAGATATTCTGAAGCAGTTTTCTGGCGATACGCATGTCAAGCTATCGCCCGATACAAGCTATCACTTCATTGCAAAAGCGCCAAACTCAATTGCAACTGGCAGGGGTTTACGCCCAGTCGTCATTGGTTTTGGCCCTTGTGGAATATTTGCAGCGTTGCTTCTTGCGCAGATGGGATTTAAACCGATTGTTCTTGAGCGTGGCAAAAAAGTTCGTGAGCGAACTCAAGATACCTGGGGTTTGTGGCGCAAGAATATTCTGAATCCAGAATCAAATGTGCAATTTGGTGAGGGAGGAGCGGGAACTTTTTCCGATGGCAAACTCTATAGCCAAATTAAAGATCCTAAATTTTATGGTCGCAAAGTCATTAATGAATTTATTAAAGCCGGTGCACCAGAAGAAATCCTCTATGTTGCTAAGCCCCATATTGGTACCTTCCGCTTAGTGGGAGTGGTCGAGAAAATGCGTCAAAAGATTATTGATTTAGGTGGCGAGATTCGGTTTTCCCAAAAAGTCATTGGCTTTGATATTCACAACGATCAAATTGCTGGAGTAAAAATTGAGGATCATGACGATCTGCCTGCGGACCATGTAATTTTGGCTTTAGGCCATAGTGCACGCGATACCTTTGAGGCATTGCACCAGGCAGGGGTATTTATGGAGGCAAAACCATTCTCAGTGGGATTTCGAATCGAGCACCCTCAATCGGTGATTGATAAAGCGCGCCTAGGAACACATGCGGGTAATGATTTAATTGGCGCAGCTGACTACAAGCTCGTTCATCATGCCAAAAATGGTCGATCGGTTTATAGCTTTTGTATGTGCCCAGGCGGAACAGTGGTTGCGGCCACCTCAGAGCCCAATCGCGTTGTTACTAATGGCATGAGTCAGTATTCTCGTAATGAGCGCAATGCAAATGCCGGCATAGTAGTGGGGATTACCCCAGATGATTACCCCGGTGGGCCATTGGCCGGAATCGAATTTCAGCGAGCTATTGAATCCAAAGCATTTGAGTTAGGCGGCGGTACTTATGAAGCTCCAGGTCAACTGGTGGGGGATTTCTTGGAAGGCAAGCCTTCCACGCAATTCGGTAGCGTACTGCCATCCTATAAACCAGGCGTACATTTGACGGATCTAGCAGAGAGTTTGCCTGCTTATGCCATAGAGGCTATTCGGGAGGCGCTTCCGGCCTTTGAAAGGCAAATTAAGGGATTCTCAATGAAGGATGCGGTTTTAACTGGAGTTGAAACACGAACATCCTCTCCATTGCGCATCACCCGAGGTGCCAACTTTCAGAGTTTGAATATCAAAGGCCTTTATCCGGCGGGTGAGGGGGCCGGGTATGCTGGCGGAATTTTGTCTGCAGGGGTCGATGGTATTAAAGTGGCAGAAGCGGTCGCACTAGATTACCTATCCCAGTCAGATTCCTCCTAAGATTACAATCGACCTATGAACTCTGCAGCAAACAATCAAATCTCGGAAGAAAAAGAGGTCTTATTTCACCCAGAATTGCTGAAAAAATTTGATATTAATGGTCCGCGATACACATCGTATCCAAGCGCCGATCGATTCGAAAATCAGTTTTCCGAGATAGATTATCGGGCCGCTCTAAAGCGAGTTGCTAAGGTGAATGAACCTTTATCGCTCTATTTCCATTTGCCATTCTGCCCTAATATTTGTTATTACTGCGGATGCAATAAGATCATTACCAAAGATCATGGCCGTAGCGCAAAGTACATCAAATATCTTGCCAAAGAAATGGCCATGGTTTGCTCTGAAATGGGTGCGCAGAAAAAAATTCCCATTACACAATTACATTGGGGCGGAGGTACTCCGACTTTTTTATCTCATGAAGAGATGACGGAGTTAATGCATCACACTCGAGAGTATTTTGAATTATTACCAGGTGGCGAGTACTCTATTGAGATTGATCCAAGACGTGTTACTGAGCAAGACATTGCTCTGCTAGCAGAGCTTGGCTTTAACCGTATTAGCTTGGGCGTGCAAGACTTTAACTTGGCTGTGCAAGAGGCTGTACATCGCGTGCAGACCATTGAAGAGACCCAAGCGGTGATGGATTGGTCTCGAAAATATGGATTTAAATCTAGAAGCGTAGATCTAATCTATGGCTTACCCAAGCAAACCCCTGAGACCTTTAAAGAAACGGTGGATGCCGTACTAGAAATGAACCCTGATCGCCTCTCGGTTTATAACTACGCACACTTGCCCCATATCTTTAAGCCACAACGCCGCATAGCTGAAGCCGATCTTCCGCCTGCTTCAGATAAGTTGGATATTCTTTCTAATACGATTACTCGTTTGGGTGAGGCTGGTTATGTCTTTATTGGCATGGATCATTTTGCTAAACCCGATGACGAATTAGCCATTGCCCAAAAAGAAGGAAAATTGCATCGCAATTTTCAAGGTTATTCCACTCAAGCTGAATGCGATCTTTTGGCTTTTGGAATTTCATCTATTGGCAAGGTGGATGATTGTTATTCCCAAAACGTTCGCACACTAGATGAGTATTATGAGGCGCTTGATAATGGGCATTTGCCAGTACTCAGAGGTTTAAGGCTGGATAAAGACGATTTATTGCGTCGTGAGTTGATTGGTGAACTGATGTGCCAATTTGCATTAAAAACAGAACAATTTGCCGCATCCCATCAGATTGATTTCCAAAGCTACTTCAAGACTGAGATTGAAGAGCTTAAAGGGCTAGAGGAAGCCGGTTTGCTTGAGTGGCGCGGCGATGATCTCTTTGTCCCCATTAAGGGACGGCTTCTAGCGCGTAGGGTAGCGATGACGTTTGATCGACACCTCAGAGAGTCTCAAGCACGAGGTACTTACTCAAAAGTTTTATAGACGAATAAGGGTCTATTTGACCTAGATCAAATATGCTATAAAACACTGTTGCTTTTTTACAATCAAAAATTGCTCAGCACTGTTTCACTTGATTTGCATCAAATTCCCTAAAGGGTATCAATTCGAAAATAATCTCATCAAATTGATAACAAAAGGGAAATCATCATGCGCATTAAATCACTCGTTGCAGCAATGGCTGCTGTTGCATCACTAGCCCCAATCGCGGCTCAAGCACAAGCTGCAGAAGAAAATCCTTGGATGGTACGTGTTCGCGCCACCGATCTATTGTTTCAAAATGGTCAAACTAGCACCGTTTCTACATTAAATGTGAAGGCTCAGAATCAGTGGATTCCAGAGTTCGATGTCTCTTACTTCTTTACTAAAAATATTGCTGCAGAATTAGTATTAACTTGGCCACAGCAGATAAATATTACTGCCGGCTCTGGAAATACTAATGTAGGCAAAATTTCTGCATTACCACCTTCATTATTGGCCCAATACCATTTCACAGATTTAGGCGCATTTAAGCCTTATGTGGGTCTTGGTATTAATTACACGATATTTGGCAATCGTCAAAACTTTCCAGCCCTTGGAAACAGTGTTCAGGTTGACCAATCAAGCGTTGGTGTAGTTGGTCAAATTGGTGCTGACTATATGTTTGATAAAAATTGGGGTCTAAACCTTGATGTGAAATATGCAACTATGAGTACTAATGTGACTACAGTCTCAGGTAATGTTAATTTAGGTAAGCTAACTTTGAATCCTTGGATGCCAGCAGTAGGTGTGACTTACAAGTTCTAAGAATTTAGTTCTTAGGTCTTGAGAGAGGGCTCTTTAAGAGCCCTCTTTTTCGACCTGAATTTACTTAGCTAATTTGTCGATTAGTTTTTCAAACTCCAGTTCATTAAAATGGAGGTTATCAAAACGATGAATCAAGGCGTGACTTGGAGGTTGCATTCTTCGTTTTAAGTATTGGTCCCAGTGAGCAAGCTTCCAGTCATCTCTGGCATCTCCACGTTTTTGCATTCGGCTTTTAGCTTCGCACTCCTCAAGATCAATCCATGCAATTTGAATAGCAGTTTGTGGCGGTACACCCAAAAAGTCTGGGCTAAACATCTTTCCGCTCTGTATTTCTTTGGAGAAGGGCCCCACTAAGATAACGTTCGCGCCAAGAAGCAAATTTTCTTTGGCAATCTCTATGAGACCGTTATATTCCCAATTCCTGAGGTTCTCAAGGTAGTAGGGGCTATCACGATCATTGGGGTTTTGGGTGGTAATTTCCATTATATGAGCGCTATAAGCCCCATAAACCGTATCTTTGTCCAAAAAGAAAAAACCCTCACCGGTCTTTTCCACAATGAGGGGTAAAGCCTTCTTGGCTAGTGTCGACTTACCAGTACCCGCATGGCCTGCAAACAGGATGAGGCGAGGTGCCGCAGGAGCTAATTTGCAGAGCATAGATGGCTAGTCTCGCAGAAATTGAGTGAAATATCTCGTTTTTTGGGGAAGTGACGATAATGTCGCCATGGCTTTAATCGTACTTACTGATGCAAAACTGGCTTTTGGCCATGTTGACCTCCTCGCAAACACAGCTTTTTCACTGGAATCGGGTGAGCGTGTTGGCTTAATTGGCCGAAATGGCACTGGCAAATCTTCTTTATTGAAGATTTTGGCTGGCATTGAAAAAATGGATGATGGGCTCTTGCAATATCAGCAAGGCCTGCGTATTGCTTATGTCCCTCAGGAGCCTATTTTTGAAGCCGAAGAAACCGTATTTGAGGCTGTTTCACAAGGGGTGTCAGAGGCTAAGGCTTTGCGTGAAGAGTATGAGGCTCTTAGTGTGGGAGAGTGGGATGATGCAGCTCATCATCGCCTAGATGAAGTGCAATCTCAATTAGAAGCTTTAAGTGGCTGGAACTGGGAGCAGCGAGTTCACGAAACTTTAGATCGCCTGCATTTAGATGCGGATCTTAAGATCAGCACACTTTCAGGTGGTACAAAAAAGCGCGTTGCACTAGCGCGTGCATTAGTTGAAATGCCTGATGTGCTGTTGTTGGATGAACCAACCAATCACTTGGATTTAGATTCCATTGCCTGGTTAGAGGAACTCTTAAAAGAATATCAAGGTTCAGTAATTTTAATTACCCATGACCGTGCATTTTTAGATAACGTCTGCACACAAATTGTGGAGCTCGATCGCGGAATTTTGCGCAGCTACCCAGGAAACTTTACCCAATATGAAGCGCTCAAGGAGCAGGAGCTTAACTCCGAGTCTTTAGCGAATGCTCGCGCAGATAAATTATTAGCGCAAGAAGAGGTGTGGATTCGCAAAGGAGTTGAGGCGCGCCGCACAAGGAGTGTTGCCAGGATTGCCCGCTTAGAAAAGTTACGCAGTAGTCGTGCCGAGCGCAGAGATGCGATGGGTCAGGTTAAGCTGGCAGTATCTGCTGGAGATCGTAGCGGTAAGATCGTGGCTGATTTACAAAATGTTAGCAAGTCATATGGCCGACCGATTGTGCAAGACTTTACCGCGACGATATTGCGTGGCGATAAGGTGGGTCTTTTGGGTCCCAATGGCGCTGGTAAGACTACTTTACTCAAGCTTATACTGGGGACGATTGCGCCTGATTCTGGGACCGTCACTATGGGCACTCGCATTGAGGTGGCTTATTTTGATCAAATGCGTGAAGGCTTGGATCTGAACGCCTCACTTGAAGATTACATCAGTCCTGGAAGCGAGTGGATTGAAATTAATGGCAATAAAAAGCACGTCAAAAGTTATTTAAGCGATTTCTTATTCGCGCCTGAGCGCACAAATTCACCAGTTAGTACATTATCTGGTGGCGAACGTAATCGTTTGTTGCTGGCCCGTTTATTTGCAAGACCAGCGAATGTATTGGTTCTAGATGAACCTACAAATGATTTAGATATTGATACCTTGGATTTGCTTGAGCAACTCTTGCAAGATTACAAAGGTACCGTATTCTTGGTGAGCCATGACCGTTATTTCCTAGATAACGTGGTGACTAGCATCATTTCGAATGAAGGCGATGGCTTTTGGCGTGAGTATGAAGGCGGATATGAGGATTGGAAAGTCCAAAAAGCTCGTTCCGACAAAATACGTGCCGCCAATATGAAATCTTCTGAAAAGACGGAAGTGAAAAGTGATGCCAAGCATATTTTTAAAGTCGAAACTAAACCAGTAGTTAAAAGCAGTGCTCAAAAACTTAATGGTAAAGAGCGCGCAGAGTTGGAAATGCTGCCCTTAAACATCGAAGAGCTAGAAACAGAGCAGACTGAAATTGGTATTGCGATGAGCAACCCTGAGCTTTATAAAAATGAACCAGAGTTGGCGGCCAGCATGCAGGCTCGCTTAAGTGAGATTACTGCAGACCTAGAACAAAAGCTGCAACGCTGGGAGCAACTTTTGAGTAAGTCAGAGTCTTCATAAATATTTAGCGGGGCAAGCGAGCTCGCAGTTTGGCGATTTCATCTAAGAGATCAAGCGCTAAAGCGACGCCTGGTACATTGAGCTCTAAATCATGGGTCAGGTGAGCGGCTGTCTTGGCTCTTTTGAGAGAGTCCCCGCTAAAACGCCAATCTTCTGGGGAAGATCCTGCTGGGCTTAAAACGCCTTCAGAGACCCAAGTCATGATGAGATCTTCGGGGGTGCGTGAGGCATGGGACAGTTCCATGACAGTCATGTGAACTTCATTCTCCACAACAGCGCCTTCAATCCAAGTGATATTCGTTTGTGTCATCACATTACCCCTTTAAATGTGTTCTAGGGTTGAAATCAAAAGCTTTTTCAAAGGTTTGATAGGCTTCTTTTTGCGCCTCTGTTTCTGCAAATGGCAGGGCGATTGTAGGGACTGCATAAAGATCTCCGGGCTCAGTACTGGGAATTCCCTTGCCTTTGAGGCGCATTTTACGTCCAGCAACGGTGCCCGCAGGAATCTTTAGCTCCAAAGTGCTTCCAGCGGGGGTGGGCACTTTTACGGTCGTACCTAATGCTGCTTCCCATGGCGCTAAAGGAATGTCGATGAAGACATCCTTACCATCAATGCGGTAGATAGGATTGGGATGAAACTCAATCTCTAAGTACAGATCGCCAGCAGGACCTTCGCCAATACCTGGACCGCCTTGACCTGAAAGGCGAAGATTTTGTCCTGCCTTAATTCCTTTTGGAATACTCACATCCAGTTTACGTTCTTGAGTGATGACATGTCCGTTCGCATCTTGTGTTGGCATGTGCAAAGAAATAGTTCTCTTTGCACCGTTATAGGCGTCAGCAAGATCTATCAATACTTTAGCGTGGTGATCTTGTCCTTTGAAGTTCATGCCTTGACGCGACTGTCCAGCTCGACCACCTTGACGATGTTTGCCTCTGCCAAAAAGAGACTCAAAGAACTCGCTTTGATCTCCTTCATAACCACCACCATAGCCAGGATGTCCTCCACCAAATCCACCATCAGAATATTCAAAGCCTTCATTCCAATTTGGCGGCGGCGTGAAGTCTTGACCATTTTTCCAATTTTCGCCAAAACGGTCATAGGCTGCGCGTTTCTCGGTATCTTTTAGAACAGCATAAGCTTCGCCAATGGACTTAAATTGCTCTTCAGCACCAGCTTCTTTATTGACGTCTGGGTGATATTTACGAGCCAACTTTCGATAGGCTGCCTTGATTTCTGCTTCGGTTGCACCGCGCGCGATCCCGAGCGTTTCGTAGTAATCCCTAAATTTCATAAGCCTGTTTCAGTGTTGATTAAGTCTTAATTAAGCCAATAAGATTTATTCTACAGTTCTATTCGCTTAAAGCCCTAATTGCCAAGAGCTAGTTCTTAGAGGGTTCTCCCGAAGCAACATGAAAAACAGCTCAAAAATCTGTTGATCCAATTCTTGAGCGGACGCAGCGTCATCTAATCATCTCCCTCAGTGAATGCCTATAACCCCCATGAAGCGCTGGTACATTGGGGTATTGGCGGCAAGTTTGATTCAAAGGGTGGGTTTTGAGCTAAATATGGACTCTCGGTCTCAAAACTCGGTGTAATGACTATGTAATCGGTTCAGTGAGTTTTTCCATAGATTTCAATCATAATCTTTTGAGCTCTTATTTAAGCACTTTATCGTAAGCTTAGATAAATAATGGTTAATGACTCAATTCAAAAATCAAAATTTCCGCATCCACTCCGTTATCAATTTTCAGGCTTGATTCGTTTTCAATGAAAAGGGCATCACCGCCGGTGAGCTTATAGCCGTTGATCGAGAGTGTTCCTCGAATTAAATGGGCATAGGCTTTACGCTTTGGATCTAGCGCGAATGATCTTGATTGAGGGCCGTTAAAAAGTCCGGCGTAAACCTTGGCATCGGCATGAATTTTTACAGCCCCATCCTTACCTTCGGGCGATGCTACTAGATAGAGCTTTCCATCCTTTTCAATTTGCGGAACAGTTTTTTGTTCATAGCTAGGTTCAATCTCCTGAACATTGGGTTCTATCCAAATTTGCAAGAAGTGGGTGGTTTGATCTTTCGCATGATTGAATTCACTATGGGTAACGCCAGCGCCAGCGCTCATTCTCTGTATATCGCCAGGTGGAATACCCTTAACGTTGCCCATGCTGTCTTGATGAGCTAATTCACCTGAGAGTACGTAACTAATAATCTCCATATTACGATGGCCATGTTTGCCAAAACCCTTGCCTGCTACAACTCGATCTTCATTGATGACTCTAAGGTTCCCCCATCCCATGAATTTGGGGTCATGGTATCCACCAAAGGAGAAGGAATGAAAACTTTTGAGCCAGCCGTGATCAGCATAGCCGCGATCTTGGGATTTTCTGAGATTTATCATAGGATACCAATCTGCCTCATTGTAGAAATATAGATATGCACATTATCATTAGCTTTTGCCAAATTTGCTGATTGGTAGCGCATGGGAAGCTTTAGACAAGACATACAAGAAACCTACCTAGGCTTCTCAGAGAGTATTGGAGAGAAGTGGGGTGATTTTGTCCAGTTTTTGCAGGAGACCTGGCCCCTCTTGTTGTTGTTGCTATTTATATTGCTGGGTTTTTGGTGGTATGCCGATCCTCCGCCACCAAAACATGTCATGTTGGCAACTGGATCTAAAGGGGGTTCAACTGAGATCTTGGGTGAAAAGTATGTTGAATTTTTTAAGAAGAATGGCATTACCTTAGAGCTAGTAGCTACCAATGGGGCGCAAGAAAATATTGATCGTTTAGCAGATCGCAACGATCCCTTGCAGGCTGCATTCGTTCAGGCAGGAGTTGATCATGCTGCCAAAGTAACGGGTATTCAATCTTTAGGCGCCATTAGCTATGATCCTATTTGGTTTTTTTATAATGGACCAGAAGTTAAGACTAGCGATTTTCAAGCGGTTGACGGTAGGCTGAAATACTTCATGGACAAACGAGTGTCCGTTGGTGTTGAAGGTAGCGGTACCCACGCTCAGGCAAAGAAGATCTTGGCGGCCTCAGGTTTCTCAAAAGGTTTGCATTTGTCCTACCTTACCGGAACCGAGGCTGTTAAAGCATTAAAAAGTGGAGAGATCGATGGCGCATTTGTTGTCGATGCCTATGAAGCACCCAATGTGCAGGCATTACTAAATGACCAAACGCTTCACATTGCGTCGTTTAGTCGCGCTCAAGCCTACGCCAAATTAATTCCCTATCTGCATATCTTGGAGGTCCCTCAAGGCGCCTTTAGTTTGGAGCGTAATTTTCCTCAAAATGATATGAAGTTGTTGGCTACAACCACCAATATTTTGATTGATGATCGCTTGCATCCTGCTATTCAGTTTCTATTTTTAGAGGCTGCAAAAGAAATCAATGGTAAGGCATCTTTTTTTGCAAGACGGGGAGAATTTCCCTCTTTTAAGGATTCGATGTTGTTAGAAAGTCCTGTGGCTGTTCACTTCGAAAAAAATAACTATCCACTACTCACTGCTTACTTTCCATTTTGGCTGGCGGAGTTAGTGAATCGATTAATTTTCATTTTATTGCCATTTTGTTTGCTGGCTTATCCAATATTGCAGGTTTTTCCAAGTTTTCGTGCCAAGCGCATGCAAAACAAAATCAATCGTTTGTATTTAGCATTGAAGGCTTTTGAGCAGGAAATATTGCTTTCTGGTTTTAATCCAGGCCAACGTGA
>CANBYN010000035.1 GCA_947373615.1 Burkholderiaceae bacterium
TTAAGTATATTTTCCAAGCTATTGTTTCAAGTAACTATTTTATTATCACCATTTTCTGAACACATGACGCTAAGTGTTTGTAAACACTAGAGAATTTCCCAAAAAAACTCCTAAAAACACTTGACCCTCTTAATGCGATACTCTAAAGTGGGAGGAAGTGTGAAAAAGTGGGGTAAATGGTGTTTCAAGGTGCGTCAGCTCTCAATTTAGATGCAAAAGGCCGCATGTCTGTGCCGGCAAAGCATCGTGACGCCCTATTGGTTCAGGGTGAGGGTCGTATTACGCTAACAAAACACCCTGACGGCTGCTTATTACTCTTTCCAAGGCCGGAGTGGGATACCTTTAGATCCAGAGTTGCACAACTTCCCATGGATGCCCATTGGTGGCGCAGAATTTTTCTAGGTAATGCCGCAGAAATCGATTTAGATAGTGCGGGAAGAATTTTGGTGAATCCAGAATTACGCGCTGCTGCAGGAATTGAAAAGGAAGTGATTTTGCTTGGCATGGGAAGTCACTTGGAATTGTGGGATGCGGCAACATACGCTGCAAAAGAGCAGGCAGCCATTGCGCAAGGCATGCCTGAAGCACTCAAGCAATTTAATTTTTGATGACAGGGTGCCATGAATACAACTCATCGCCCAGTGTTGCTGGCCGAGGCGGTGACGGCGCTAGTCAGTGGACCGCTTATTCAAAACCAAAATGCACTAAACAATATTTTGGTAATAGATGGTACATTCGGGCGCGGAGGTCACACTCAAGCTTTACTCAAACAGCTTCCGTCATCCGCGCGCATGATTTCTTTCGACAAAGATTTGGATGCGATTGCGATAGCAAAAACTATAAGCGACCCACGCTTAACGATTGCACACGACAGTTTTGCGCATATGGATCAGTATGCTCAAGCAAATTCAGTCGATGGAATTTTGTTGGACTTGGGAATCAGTTCACCTCAGATAGACGAAGCGCATCGGGGGTTTTCATTTCGCCGAGAGGGCCCTCTGGATATGCGGATGAATACTGATCAGGGTTTCACGGCCGCAGAATGGCTCAAGCAAGCACCGCAGGAGGAAATCACTCACGTGATTAAGACTTACGGAGAGGAGCGTTTTGCTTTTCAGATCGCTAAAGCCATTGTGGCAAAGCGAGAAGAAGGACTGTCCCTGAAAACCACAACAGAATTAGCCGGCTTAGTAGCTAGCGTAGTACGTACGCGAGAAGCAGGACAAGATCCAGCCACAAGAACTTTCCAAGCTTTGCGTATCTTCATAAATCGCGAGTTGGAAGATTTAGAGTTAGGGTTGAAGGCGGCTTTGAACTTACTCAAACCTGGTGCAAGGCTTGCAGTGATTAGTTTTCACTCATTAGAAGATCGTATCGTCAAGCAATTCCTGCAATCACATGCAAAAGTAGAAGTGCCGCGTGGCTTACCGGTGCGTGAAAAAGATTTACCTCAAAGTGTCCTAGAAATCATTGGGCGCGTTAAGCCAAGTGAAGCTGAGGTGCTCGAGAATCCACGTGCGCGTTCAGCCATCATGCGTGTTGCAGAAAAGCGTATGGGGGCGACCTCATGAATCGTGCGACATTAACTTTACTTGCTTTGTTATTGGTTTGTGCGCTTTCATTGGTAGCGGCGCAGCAACGGGCGCGAAAATTATTTATTGCTCAAGAGCGTGCGCAAATTGAAGAGCGTAAGTTAAATCAAGAATGGTTGCGCCTGGAATATGAGCAACGTAATTTATCTAAGTCTGCACGTATTCGTGATATAGCTCGCAATCAATTACATATGTCGCTCATTTCTCCTGAACGCACTATTTATCTCAAAGAGGCTAAATGAGGCCGGTCGGATTTTCTACTACGCCAAATTTAGTATTGCGTCTGCCAATGTGGCGGTCACGTTTGATGCTGTTCCTTTTGTTTTTTGTTTTCATGATGTTGCTGTTGCGCGCATTTTGGATTCAGGGTCCGGGCAATGCTTTTTATGAGGCAAAAGGGATTCGTGGAACACAACGCGAGCTGGAATTACCGGCAAGCCGTGGAAAGATTTTAGACCGTAACGGTCAGGTGATTGCTACGAGCTTAGAAGCCAAATCCGTTATTGCCTATAACGACACCGTGCCTGATGACTTATCTACAGAAAAGGTTCGGAAGCTTGCGAGTTTATTACAGATCAGTGAGTCAGAGCTGCGCAAAAAACTTAAAGAAGAGCGTAAGCAGATTTTCTTAAAGCGTCAGGTTGAACCGGCCGTTGCACAACAAATTAAACAATTAGAGATTCCAGGGATTGGCCTGAATAATGAATATCGTCGCTTCTATCCTGAAGGGGAGGCGATGGCTCACGTAGTTGGCTTTACTAACGTGGAAGATCGTGGGCAAGAGGGTATGGAACTCTCTAGAGAAAATGAGCTTGCTGGACATCCTGGACAAAGAAGGGTTGTGGTTGATCGACTGGGTCGAGTGGTTGAAGATGTGGCTATCTTGCAATTGCCAAGGAACGGTAAAGATCTAAACCTTTCTATTGATAGCAAGATCCAATACTTGGCCTATAACGCCGTTAAGAATGCGGTAGAGGAGCATCATGCAAAAGCGGGTGGTGCGGTAGTTCTGGATACTCAGACTGGAGAAATCTTGGCTCTTGCTAATTATCCAAGTTATAACCCGAATGACCGCAGATATTTAACAGGCGAACAATTACGTAATCGTGTGTTAACCGATACCTTTGAGCCTGGCTCAACAATTAAGCCATTAACCATTTCTATTGCTTTGGAAAAAGGTGCTGTAAAGCCGGAGACCAACATGGTTATTGGTGCACAGTATTTGGTTGGG
This sequence comes from Burkholderiaceae bacterium, assembly GCA_947373615.1. Classification (GTDB taxonomy): domain Bacteria; phylum Pseudomonadota; class Gammaproteobacteria; order Burkholderiales; family Burkholderiaceae; genus Polynucleobacter. The sequence goes on from CANBYN010000035.1 coordinate 2,824, forward strand.
CCAAAACCAATTACCGATACCCATCCGTATGGAAATCTAACGGTTGCTCAAGTAATTCAGAAATCAAGCAATATTGGTACCGCAAAAATTGCAATGAACAATCTTTCACCTGAAGAGATGTGGGATTTTTATACTTCAGTTGGTCTAGGCCAGGCGCCAAAAATTGGCTTTCCAGGTGCAGTAGCGGGGACAGTGCATCCATTTAAAAAATGGATGCCAACCGATCAGGCGCGCATTGCTTTTGGCTATGGCATTTCAGCTTCACTCTTTCAAGTAGCTCGCGCTTACACAATCTTTGCGCGTGATGGTGACTTGGTGCCACTAACTATTGAGCGTAGCCCAGACTTTAAGCCTGGCACAAAAGTGATATCAGCTAAGACCGCAATTGAAATGCGCAATATGCTTGAGACCGTGACTGAGCCCGGTGGTACTGCGGTGAAGGCTCAAGCTGAAGGTTTCCGAGTTGGAGGCAAGACCGGTACTGCCCACAAATTGGTTGGCAAAGGCTATGGCAATAAATATCGTGCTTATTTTGCTGGTTTAGCTCCAATTAGCGCTCCTCGTATTGTGGTGGCGGTGATGATCGATGAACCAACTGGAGGCAGTCACTACGGGGGAGATGTTGCTGCTCCTGTGTTCTCGACTATTGTGAGTGAAACTTTGAATACATTGAATGTTTTACCTGACAGTAAAGTAAAACAAATGGTGCTGCAGGATAAGGCTCCCGAAGAAATACACGCGTCAAGCGCACAAGTGCAACGTGTGGCTCTGAAAAGATGAGAGTGACTTTGAAGATAGACACTAATCACTTGATTGAGCGCTTACTTAGCCTAGCAAACTCTTCTGCCAGGCTAAGCGGGGACAGTCGCCAGATTGAATCTGGCGATATCTTTTTTGCATATCCTGTTGGCCACGGCAATGCGTTGCGTGATGGTCGACAATATATAGATGCGGCCATCAAGCGTGGTGCAGCTGCTGTAGTGTTTGACCCAGTCGATACGGGGGCGCCTTATATTGAGCATCCATTATGTTGTGCTGTGGAAAGTCTTGCCTCAAAAGCAGGAGAACTTTGCGCCCAATGGTATGACTTTCCGAGTAAGCAATTAAAGGTGATCGGTGTAACGGGCACCAATGGCAAGACCAGTATTACTCAATGGATAGCTCAAGCATTAAACACTAGTGATCATCGCACAGCAGTATTAGGGACCTTGGGGACAGGTTTCCCAGGGGCTTTGGTACAAACCGGATATACCACTCCTGATGCGCCAAGGTTACAAACTCAACTTAAAGAGTTGCTTGATAATGGGGCTTCACAAGTAGTGATGGAAGTGTCATCACATGCATTGCACCAAGAGCGTATCGCGGGTACCGAATTTGATTGCGCCGTCTTTACGAATTTGACGCAAGATCATTTGGATTACCACGGCAATATGGCCGACTATGCCGAGGCAAAAGCTAAGTTATTTCATCAAGCAGGCCTAAAGCATGCCGTGATCAATCTGGATGACGCATTTGGTCGTGAGCTCGCGATGAACTTGTTGGCCAAAGATAATCCGAAGGTTTGGGCTTACGCAATAAACCCTCACGCATTTACTGGCTTTGAAAAATTCGGGGACCGTCTAGAACGAGTTTATGCCAAGGATATTTGTATTAGTGGTGTGGGATACGATGCGCTATTTACTTGGGAGGGCGTTGAAGCCAACTCATTACATATTCCGTTGCTCGGTGAATTTAATTTGAGTAACGCCCTTGCGGTTTGGACGGTTTTAATTACTCAAGGTATGACATGTGATGAGGCAAGTCAGCGAGTAAGTCGCTTAATGCCTGTGCTGGGGCGAATGGAGTTAATTCGCTTAAGTAATAATCACAAATCTGAAGGTCTACTGGCAGTTGTGGATTACGCACACACACCTGATGCATTAAAGAAAGCATTGCGGGCATTGCGCCCACTCGCGGAACAGCGAGGTGGAAAAATTTGGTGTGTATTTGGGTGCGGTGGAAACCGTGATGCTGGAAAACGTCATCAAATGGGGGTAGTAGCCGAGCAGTATGCAGATCAAATTCTAATTACTAGTGACAATCCACGCTCAGAAGATCCGCTGGTAATCATGCAAATGATCCGTCAAGGTATTTCTTTCGACGCGAAAAATGTTCAAGTGATCGCTGATCGGGCTGCTGCAATTATGGCTGCGGTTAGAAATGCAGATATTCATGACATAGTGTTGGTGGCGGGCAAAGGCCATGAGACATCTCAAGAAATCAATGGTAAGAAATATGATTTCTCGGACCAAGAGCACATTCGACTCGCGGCTGGAGGTGGAGTCTGATGTCAGTTATGACTACGGTGGCTCAAGTGCACGATATGTTGCCTGGTAGCACTCTTCTAAATATTACTGAAGAAGCAGCACAAGCTTTGGTAATTGATAAGGTAGGGACTGATAGCCGTCAGATTGATCAAGGCGAGTTTTTCGTTGCGTTGTCTGGCGAGCGATTTGATGCGCATGATTTCTTAGTAGATGTTTATAAATCTGGGGCCTCCGCTGCCTTAGTCAGCAGCAAAGAAAAGTGTCCAGATAATTTACCAGCCATTTGTGTTGCTGATACCCGGGTAAGTTTAGGCGCTTTAGCAAAGGCATGGCGCGCATATCACCCAATTCCGCTGGCATTGGTGACTGGAAGTAATGGAAAAACTACTGTTAAAGAAATGATCGCATCCATCTTTAATGCGGCGGTTGGCGTAGAACACACCTTGGTTACCAGAGGTAATCTTAATAATGATATCGGCTTACCGCTAACATTATTAAGATTACGGTCAACGGATCGTCTTGCTGTAGTTGAGCTTGGAATGAACCATCCTGGTGAGACTGCTCAGTTATCAGCAATTGCACAATCAAATATTGCATTAATTAATAATGCTCAGCGTGAGCATCAAGAATTCATGGCTACTGTAGCGGCAGTAGCCGAAGAGCATTCTGCTGCCATTCGGGCTTTACCAAAAGATGGGGTTGCTGTATTCCCTGCAGATTCAGAGTTTGCGGATGTTTGGAGCAAAGCTGCAGCAGGTCGCAAAGTAATTAATTTTGTTTTGCAAACAGGTCAGACTAATACAAGCGCATCCGTTATTGGCCGTATTGCAAGTAATGGTCATGTACAAATCCAAGCTGAGCAGGACTCTATTGAGGTTCAACTAAATACTCTAGGTAGCCATAATGTTCGCAATGCTTTAGCAGCAAGTGCTGTAGCGCTAGCTGCAGGAGTCAGCCTTGAAAAAATTAAACAAGGTCTTGAGACATTTTCGCCAGTGAACGGTCGGATGCAGGCAAAAACCATTGATCCTAATCACACTCTTATTGACGATAGTTACAACGCTAATCCGGATTCGGTTAGGGCTGCAATTGATGCATTGAAGCAATCTGGCAATCCATCTTGGTTGGTATTGGGGGATATGGGAGAGGTTGGTAATCAGGGTCCAGAGTTCCATCGAGAGGTGGGCGCTTATGCCGCTGAGCAAGGCATATCTAAATTGTTTGCACTTGGCGAGCAATGCCAATTTGCCATTAGTGGGTTTGATGGGGCGAAAAGAAACGGTGAAGCTTCTTTAAGCGCAAAACATTTTGCCGATATGGATAGTCTCATTATGCATGTGAGAGATGCTTTCCATGCACAGTCTAGTGGTAGCAACCAGCATTTGAATATTTTGGTTAAAGGTTCACGATTTATGCGTATGGAGCGTGTAGTGCAGGCCTTGTTAGAGGAGGCTAAATCGTGCTCTTAATTTTGGCGCAATGGTTACAGGAGGATTTCGGATTCTTCCGAATCTTTAACTACATTACCTTTAGGGCGGTGATGGCAACAGTAACGGCGCTGTTAATCGGTTTAGCTACCGGTCCATGGGTCATTCGCAAATTAACTGCCTTAAAGATAGGTCAAGCAGTTAGGACCAATGGACCGCAAACCCATTTGGTTAAATCAGGAACTCCCACTATGGGCGGCGTCTTGATTTTGATTGGCATATTCATTTCTTGTATGCTCTGGGCCGATTTAAGCAATCGATTTATCTGGATTGTGATGATTGTCACTTTTGGATTTGGTCTGATTGGCTGGGTGGATGACTATCGGAAGGTTGTTTACAAAGATCCCAAGGGAATGGCCTCAAGAGAGAAATTCTATTGGCAGACCTTGATTGGATTATTTGCAGCAATCTATTTGGCTTTCTCAGTTTCCGAAGTGAACAACCTTAAAGTAATACAGCTTTTTTATGACTGGCTCAAGAGCGGGTTTGCATTAAACCTTCCCGCAAAATCGAATTTATTGCTGCCTTTCATTAAAGAAGTTAGCTATCCGCTGGGTGTGATGGGTTTCATCATATTGAGTTACTTAGTAATTGTGGGTAGTAGTAATGCTGTGAATCTTACTGATGGCCTTGATGGCCTCGTAATCATGCCAGTCATTTTGGTGGGCGCTGCTTTAGGTGCATTCGCTTATGTCATGGGTAACGCGATCTATGCCAAATACTTATTGTTTCCTTATATCCCAGGTGCTGGAGAGTTAATGATCTTTACAGGTGCCATGGGCGGTGCCGGCTTAGCATTTCTTTGGTACAACACTCATCCCGCTAAAGTGTTTATGGGAGATGTAGGTGCGCTCGCTTTAGGTGGTGCACTTGGAACAATTGCAGTCATTGTTCGCCAAGAGATTGTGCTCTTCGTAATGGGTGGAATTTTTGTTGCTGAAACAGTTTCAGTGATGCTGCAGGTATTTTGGTTTAAGTTCACCAAAAAACATTTTGGTGAAGGCCGTCGCATTTTCCGGATGGCGCCATTACATCACCATTTCGAATTAGGCGGCTGGAAAGAAACACAGGTAGTGGTTCGTTTTTGGATTATCACTATCCTTCTGGTCTTAATTGGCTTATCTAGTTTGAAATTACGTTGAGCCAAAAAATATGCTGACATTAGAAAACACCTTCGCACACTCTACATTCATGGTCGAGGATGGCTATGAAGCGCCCCAGCGTTTCCTGATTTTGGGTTTGGGTGAGTCTGGAGTCGCTATGGCGAAGTGGTGCTTGCGTAATGGCGCAGTTGTTCGTTTGGCCGATACTCGCGATCCTTCGAAACTTACTGAACGTCAAAAAGTATGGCTTGAGGAATTAAAGTTTTTGGGCTTGAATGATATTCACTTTGGCCCCTTAAACAATGAATTGCAAAATGATGTTGATGTTATCGGTATCAGTCCGGGTTTATCTCCTCTACAAGAGCCTACACAATCTTTTCTATTAAATGCACAAGAGGTTGGAATTGAAGTTTGGAGTGAAATTGAGTTCTTTGCTCGTGCAATTGCAGCCTTAAGTTGCATGGCGCTTGCACAGGAGTCAAGCTATAAGTCAGTTGTTTTAGCAATAACTGGCACTAATGGAAAAACAACTACCACTGCATTAACAGGTCAACTATGCGAGCGTGCTGGTAAGAAAGTTGCCGTTGCTGGCAATATCAGTCCAGCTGCATTAGATAAGTTAATGAATTGCCTAGATGGCGCCGATCAAATAGAAGATATGCCAGATATTTGGGTGCTGGAATTATCTAGCTTCCAGTTGGTTTATACCCATACCTTGAATGCCAACGCAGCCACTGTTTTAAATATTACCCAAGATCATCTAGATTGGCATGGTGATTTACAGGCGTATGCCGAGGCAAAATCAAAAATATTTGGCAACGATACAGTATGCATTTTGAATCGCGACGATGCTTTGGTGATGAGCTTATTATCTGAATCGCAAAAAGCAGATAAAACAATCGTGACATTTGGCACTAATCGTCCGGATGAGCAAGGCGCCTTTGGAATTGAGCATGACTTGCGTGCCGGTGGAATTGATTGGTTAGTATGGGCAGAGGTAGATGAATCTGTTGAGCCTAAGCCTAAACGCCGTCGTAAATCAGTTGTTATTGAAGAAGATGAGTTGTTACGTCTGAAACGATTAATTCCAGCAGATGCCCTGAGAATTCGTGGCCGACATAATGCTTTAAATGCATTAGCGGCACTCGCATTGGCAAGAGCGGCTAATTTACCAATGAATGTACTCTTGCATGGTTTGCGTGACTATCATGGCGAACCTCATCGCGTTCAAAGCATTGCGATCGTTAGGGATGTTGAATACATTGATGATAGTAAAGGCACAAATGTTGGTGCAACTGTCGCAGCCTTGAATGGTCTGGGTAGCAACGAATCTGGGAAAAGGATTTGGCTAATTGCTGGTGGTGATGGCAAAGGTCAAGATTTCAGCCCCTTATGCGAGCCTGCAATTCGTTTTGTAAAGGGCGCATTCTTAATTGGAAAAGACGGAGCAATTATTAGCGAGGCTCTGGGCGAATCGGTTCCTTGTGTGATGAGCGGCAATTTAGTGGCGGCAATTCAAGCTGCAGCCCAGCAGGCCCAGTCAGGTGACATAGTTCTACTATCTCCAGCTTGCGCGAGTCTAGATCAGTTTAAAGACTACGTAGAACGTGCACAGATATTCAGTACAGAAGTTGAAGAGTTGGGAATGCGTTTTGAAGGAGTTCAGGCATGAGCTTAAAAGAAAAATTATTTCCTGAAAACCGTTTGGGTATCGATCGTTTTTGGAATTTTTCTAGAGGAGGTATTGATAACTTCCGTACTGGTTTAAAAGACGCCGTATCTGGGGTAGAGCAAACTCGCTCACGCATGATGGAATACGACCAATTACTCGTATGGGCAGTTCTATCTCTAATGTTGATCGGGTTAGTAATGGTCTATTCAGCTTCCATTACTTTGGCTGATGGCCCTAAATACGCTAATTACAGTAGCAACTTTTTCTTAATTCGCCATGTGATTTCATTGACGATTGCAATTGCAGTGGGTCTTTGGACATTCAAAATTCCAACGAAGGTATGGGATCGTTACTCGCCAGTAATTTTTGGATTTTCAGTGCTGTTATTAATTGCTGTGCTGATTCCGGGTGTGGGCAAAGGTGTAAATGGCGCCAAGCGCTGGATTCCTTTAGGTGTAATGAACTTCCAGCCTTCTGAGTTAATGAAGTTTGCTGCAGTTATCTTTGCAGCGAGTTATACCGTTCAACGACAAGAGTATTTGCATTCCCTTGTTAAGGGAATGTTACCTATGGGTATTGCGGTTGCCTTGGTTGGGGGTCTATTAATGGCCGAGCCAGATATGGGCGCCTTTGTGGTGGTTGCCTTAATTGCATTTGGCATTCTCTTCTTAGGCGGCATTAATGCGAAATTATTCGGTGGCTTGATCGCGGTAGGTTTAATGAGTGGTGCGACGATGATTGCTTTGTCTCCATTCCGTCGTGGTCGCATGCTAGCTTTTATGGATCCATGGCAAGTCGATAATGCGGCTAACAAAGGCTATCAACTAACGCACTCTTTAATGGCATTTGGTCGAGGCGAATGGTTTGGTACTGGCCTCGGTGGAAGTGTTGAAAAATTACATTACCTACCAGAGGCACATACCGACTTCATCATGGCTGTGATTGGTGAAGAATTAGGATTTGTCGGTGTCGTTGTCATGATTTTCTTGTTTTATTGGATCGTGCGTCGCGCATTCTTAATTGGCCGTACTGCCTTACAGCTTGATCGAAGCTTTGCTGGGCTTGCTGCAAAAGGTGTTGCTATCTGGATTGGTTGGCAAGCATTCATCAACATGGGCGTTAACTTAGGCCTATTGCCTACAAAAGGTTTGACCCTGCCATTAGTGAGCTATGGAGGATCTGGAATTTTAATGAACGCAGTGGCTATTGCGATGTTGTTGCGAATCGATTTTGAAAATCGCATCTTAATGCGCGGAGGAAAGTTGTGACAAAACCCTCCATATTGGTGATGGCTGGTGGCACTGGTGGGCACATCTTCCCAGGACTTGCTGTTGCCAAATATTTGCGCATCTGTGGGTGGAATGTGTATTGGTTGGGCAACCAAAATGGCATGGAATATCGCCTAGTGAGGTCGTATGATTTTCCGTTTGAGGCAGTTAAGTTTGGCGGTCTGCGGGGCAAAGGTTTGAAGGCAAAGCTCATGTTACCGGTGAATTTAGCGCGAGCATGCTTTCAAAGTTGGAAGATTATGCGTCGACTAAAGCCAAGTGTTGTATTGGGCATGGGTGGGTACATTACTTTCCCCGGCGGTTTAGTGACGAAGTTTCTGAAACGTCCGCTAGTCCTTCATGAGTCCAATTCTGTAGCCGGCAGTGCAAATTGCGCACTTACTAAAATTGCATTACGCACTTTGACTGGTTTCCCAAATACGATAGAACATGCTGAGTGGGTTGGTAATCCAATTCGTGATGAGTTTGATTATCTTGCAGCTCCAGCGATACGTTATGAGCAGCGCCAAGGCCCTTTATCTATTT